>JBDRTM010000253.1:0-4314 GCA_043824065.1 Planctomycetota bacterium
GGAAGCTCGACGTTGGATGCTCGAGGAAAAGCGACCCAGCAACGCTGGGTTCCAATTGAAACCCGCCGTTGGCGGGTCAAGCTTCTATGACAAGCATCGATACGAGCATCGACAACCTTAAACGAAAACTGCACTTTAGGCACTCTAAACTTTAGGCACTTTACACTTTAGGCACTTCAAACTTTAGTCACTCTGATTCTGTAACCTTTCGGAAAATTAAGCTCTCCCGCGATTTGTCATTGGGGTCAAAAGGCAGCTTGTAATTCGGAAATTTCTTCGTATCTACAATGTACTCGGGAAAACTGAACCGGTCAGCCCACCACAACTGGCCATCACTGGAAACCAAACCAACGAAAAAATCCCAAGTTTGACCTCGCACTACATTATCGCCAAGTTCGACACGAAAATGTTCTATTGCAATCTCAACAACTAATTCGCGTTTTTCCTGTGAGTATTGAACTGTCCACCGGCCCGGCTCGAACAGTCCTTTACCACCTAATATCATGTTCGTGGTAGTTACCTGCCCGGGCTTCATTCTCACCCTGCCGAGACTGACTACTGCTGAGGAAATTGTCCCATCCGGCTCAAAGACAATTTCCCAGCCGCCTTTATCGGCTTTCCATCTGCCAACAAGAAATCCAGGGAATCGTCCATCGCCGTCAATGATTACTTCGACGCCACTTTCATTCCCACCGGAACTCCGGCAGCTGCCAAGCAGAAAAACGGACAAGCCACAAATCGATAAGAGCAATAGTTTTTTCATAGGTCAAAGCCCGCTTATAAATATTAAGAAACCTTAACACGGGCTGCAAGACAAAAAAAAGAGGCAAGCCAGAAGACTCGCCTCTTTGCAAACCAACTTGTTGGCCTTGGCCAAGGCAAACTATCTTATTTGCGACGACGCAGAAACAGACCGCCAAAACCAAGCAGTATAACGGTCATTGGCTCAGGAACAATAGTAATAGCTACCGAATCGGCCGGGAACCCATACTCCGGGTCAAGGAACAACGAAATCGTAGCAGTATCACCTAAGACACCTCCTGAGTAATTCATCGTAAACTGCTGCCCGACGGCAATAGCAGGAACACCTCCCTGCCCCATTGCCACTGTAAGCTCATAACCGACACCCCAGCCAGCCTCCGTATAAGCTGAAACAGAACCTATATCACCTGCTGCATCCAGATTGACTGCACCGGTCAAGGCTCCAGTACCACCATCTTCGAGGATTATATAACCCAGCCAACCGGAAGTGTCCTCGCTTACAACGCTGATTACCGATGTGATACCTTCAGCGATATCAACGGTCTGACCAGGGTCTTGGCCATCGACTTGAATGAGCACAGCGTTCGCTACCGATGCCATCCCAAGAACCAACATCAGCACTAATAGTCTTTTCATCATCATCTCCTTTCGTCTCGAGGATACAATCTCTTCGAAACAACAAACTTTTAGCGTCTCCAGCTCCTCAAATTCGCCAATTACTACAACTTCTCTGAGTCCACATTACGGACAGTCAGGAGCCGGAGTATCGGCAAGCTGCCAGCTGGCAATCAAGATGTTCAGGTCATTGGTCGAAACGCGATACTTGTTCTTACCCTGAGGTAGGTGGTCGAAGTCAGCACAAACCTGATTGCCGGTCAGTGATTCCAGCGGCTTATTCCAGGCTTCAATCAGAATGTTCAGGTCATTGGTTGATACCCAGTATTCGTTTTTACCCTGAGACTGACCATCTGCGTCACCATGGCACTGTCTCGGGTTAATACTGGCACACCAGCAGTCTGGCTTACCGACAGCAACCCATTCGTCCATTTGCGGACCGGTGTAGGACTCTGGTGCACCAACGTTGACTGGATAATTGGTTGCACCGGTCAAATCCACGGTTGCTTCTGAAGCATCTTCGAGTACGACATTGCCCCGGGTCGCATTGGTAGTAACAGTCAGTAAGCAGGTTTCGCTGCACGTAACCGTGCAAAGTCTTCCCTGCTTGGGTGGAGCTTTAGTATCATAGAGTGACCCCATCTCGATGGTGATACCATTGGTGCCCAGGCCACCCAGTGCACCCGGGTCATTACCGTCAGCCACGGGTGTATAACCGTCCACGCCCCAGTCACTGACTTCACCAGTGACAGGGTCGACGGTAATGTACCGACTGAAATTGCCCGGGAAAATGCCGTAGCCGTGGTTGTCGTCCCCCACGTTGAAGTCACCCACGGCCTCAATAGTGCCGGCGTCAACCGTGATGTCCAGAGCAAACGCCCTGACCAGCTCAGCGTCATCCGACGAATAGTCGATGGCAACTATTCCTTCGCCCAGGTCGGTGGCAGTAATGGTAACGCTTGCCCACATCGGTGTAGCAAGCATCGCCACCACCAGAGCAAAAAACAACTTTCTCATAATATAACTCCTTTCTTCTCGTCTGCACAGAGCCACACACTCTGCGCTCTCGGTTTTGTTTCCTGCCGCAGAAAAGGCACGCTTGTTCATTATGACACTTAGCACGTTTGAATTATTGAACATCGCGCTCCGGCCGGCAGGAGCAGCCGGAAATACAAACAATTCTTACTTTAGACATCCTCCTTTCTCGCTGATTAGCGAAATACGTGTCCTACAATACTTTTACAGGTTTTATCTTGGTGAAGATTAATTGTATCCTAACACAAGTTTTTATGTATTTCAAGAAAAATTTGCAAAAAAAACGAAAAATTGAGCCAAAAACTTCATTGTCTGCATCTCCTTCTTTCCTGCCAACCGGCGGAAACCACATAAAAAAATAAAGTATCCACGGTGCTGTTGGTGAAAATTAAGTGGAAAACACCACAGGTTTGTGCAAGAATCGAAGAGAAATGTAAAAAAACGAAAAAAATCAGCATTTGAGACATAATTACCCGATTTAACATATGTTGCCGTTATGTTCAACTTTCTAAAGGGACGACTAATAATTGTAAGACTATGCCTGCTGGCGGCTACTTTAATCCTGGTTGGCATCGGGATAGCTACTATCTATTCTGTCGGACACCCCGCAGAGCCCAGCCCGGCCACCGAGATCGGTAATCTGAGCAATCTCTGGAAAAAGCAGGTCATTTTCGCCGGAGTCGCTATAGTCGGCTTTATAGTGGTTAACGCAGTCAATTACAGACGCTTTGGAGCGGCAAGCTATTGGATATATGCACTTGTGCTGCTGCTATTGGGCGTGTTACTGCTCGATAAGCTTGTAGATATTGGGATCGGCAATGTACTTACTGTGCCACAGAGAAGGGGTACACGGAGATGGATAGAACTCGCAATAGCAGGACAGTCTATTACCCTGCAGCCGTCGGAAATTTGCAAACTGGCATATATCCTGGCGCTGGCCTGGTACCTGCGCTACCGCAGCAATTACGACAATCTTAGCTCCCTAATCGGCCCTTTTGTTTTAACCCTTCTGCCGATAGTCCTGATACTGCTTGAGCCGGACCTGGGCACTGTGCTGCTAATGATGCCGATTTTGTTCACGATGCTGTTTGTGGCCGGGGCAAGGGTCAAGCATTTGCTCATCATAATACTTATGGCACTTCTAATAAGCCCGCTGCTATGGTATAAGATGAGGTCTTATCAGCGAATCAGAATTAGTAGTGTCGTATTACAAAACGCCTGGGTTCGTGAAAAGGCCGAGAAGCACCCCTGGCTGGGTAAAGTGCTCGTCGGCACAAGATTCAGTGAAAAGCTATGGAAGAGTGATTGGGGCTGGCATCTGATTCGCTCAAAATATGCCGTTGCATCCGGTGGTGCCAAAGGGTACGGTTTTCGGCGGGGGCCCTTTGTCAAATACAACTTTCTAAGAGAGAGACACAACGACTTCATTTTTGCCATCATTGCCCAGCAATGGGGCTTCTGGGGCTGCCTGGGCTTGCTTGCGCTTTATATTATTATCATCGGCTGTGGGCTGGAAATCGCAGCGCACAATACCAATCCCTTCGGCAAATTGTTAGCTGTCGGTATTATCGCAATGTTTGTCGTTGAGGTTATCATCAATGTGAGCATGACCGTGGGACTGATGCCAATCACGGGCTTGACTTTACCACTGGTAAGCTACGGCGGCTCAAGCCTGTTGGTTAGTATGGCCTCAATAGGTTTATTAAATAACGTCGGACGATGCAGGCCTTTTAGCGTAGCACCAAAAGCGTAATAAAAGTTCAAAATTTAAAATGTAAAGTGCAAAAATAAGGAAATTATAAAGTGCCTAAAGTGAGCTAAAGTGAACTTCAGAAGACAGAAATCGGAAGACAGAAGTAGGGTGAGGCTTTCGTCCTTCGCAGTCCCGATTTTCTCGGGACG
>JBDRTM010000254.1:0-4078 GCA_043824065.1 Planctomycetota bacterium
CCAAACACTCAACCAAGCTGGAATCCAATATATGCTAACAGGCTCTGTAGCTTCGAGCTTGCAAGGCCAGCCCAGAGCCACCCACGATATAGATATGGTCATTGCTATTGAGAAATCGAAAGCTCATGAACTGGCCGAAGCTTTCCCGTCCCCAGATTTTTATTTGGATGAACACAGTATCCTTGATGCAATTAGCGGGCAAAGTATGTTCAACCTTATCGACTTAAAATCAGGTGACAAGGTTGACTTTTGGATATTATCCAATGAAGCTTTCGACCGGTCACGCTTTTCACGCAGGTATAGCGAAAAGTTTGTGGGAACAGAAATGCAGGTTTCAAGCCCCGAAGATACAATATTAGCCAAGTTAAGATGGGCGAAACTCTGTGGTGGAAGTGAAAAACAATTTACCGATGCCCTGCGGGTTTTTGAGGTCCAGTATGGGAAATTAGACCTGGATTATATAGAACATTGGGCGGAAGAATTAGATATTAAATCATCATGGAAACGGATTACAGATGAATCGGAAACAGCATAGTTGATACAATCCGATTTTACCCAGCATAAAAAACTCTTGAAGAAATGTTCCGCCGGAAACTTAGCGGCTGTATAGCTATTGTATCAAAAATGACGGATACTAAACACGAAATATCTGATAAGGAGTTGGCCGGTTGTATTGACCATACGCTGCTCGATGCTACGGCGACAAAAGAGCAAATCGAACAGCTATGTCAGGAAGCAAAAACCTACAGGTTTCATACGGTGTGCGTAAACGGCCGATGGGTATCTTTAGCCGCTGAGCTGTTAGCCGGCTCGAAAGTTGCCGTTGGTGGCGTAGTCAGTTTGCCGCTCGGGGCCGACTCGACCAAAATCAAAGTTGCCCAGGCCAAAGAAGCCATTTTCGCCGGGGCCGATGAGATTGATATGGTCGCTGATTTGGCGGCGATAATCGCCAGCGACATAAAATATCTGCAAACTCAGCTGCACGCTGTTCTGAAAGTCTGCCGGTCGATGAGGCCGGCGGTTGTGCTCAAGGTGATAATCGAATCGGCCGCTCTCAATCACGACCAAAAGATATTCGCCTGCCAGGTAGCGGACAGGTGCGGCGTCGATTTCATAAAGACCAGCACAGGTCTGCACCCGGCCGGCGGAGCAACAGTCGAAGATATAAAGCTGATGAAAGAAACAGCTCCGAACTGCAAGATAAAGGCGGCCGGCGGGATAAGAACCGCAAAACAGGCCCTTGAAATGTTAGCCGCAGGCGCCGAGAGGATAGGCACTTCTTCGAGCATACAGATTATAAATGAGCTCAGGGCAGGACAACCACAATGACAGCGGGTGCAGTTGCCAAAACTGATAATCTTATTCTGTGCAAACTGCACTCCAAAAAAATCCGTGCATTTATAGATTTGCCGGCTTTAAGCGAAATGTTTTCCCGTCTAAAATCGCCATCGATTCTCGGCGGCAATGCGGCCAAGGCGGATGCGGACAGATTCAGCTACTGGGCCGCCGAGCCAAAAGAGGTATTTGAATTTAAGGCGGGACAAAAAGAGCCATTCGGAAAACTACAAGAAGTCCTGGCTAAATACAAGTTAGTGGATTCCCGCCTTCGCGGGAATGACAAGGGAGGGGACGATGACAAGGGAGGGGACGATAACCTGCCGAAGGGGATTTTCTGCGGCGGATGGGTCGGATATTTTAGCTATGAGCTTGGCAGATATATCGAACGGCTGCCGGAAACGACAATAGATGACCTTCAAATGCCGCTGATTCGGCTTTGCTTCTACGACCGCCTTATTGCCTACGACCATATCGAAGGGACGTTCTGGCTAATCGCCTTGCAATTGCCCAGTGATTCTGAAAAACCGCAGGACAAACTTATCGCCTTGGAGCTGCTGCTGACTGAATCCCAAAAAATCCACATCTCGCATCCCGGGCCCGCTGACCTTGAAAAAATCGATTTCTCGCTAATTCGATGCAATATGGATAAAGAGTATTACCTGCGGACGATAGAGAAAATAAAACGCTACATCTACGACGGCGAGGTCTATCAGATTAACTTCTCACAGCGATTTGAATGTGATTACGATACCAGGCCGATAAGGCTCTATCACTGGCAGAACTATTACAACCCAAGCGGCTACGCCGCGTACATCAACGGCGGAAATTTTCATGTCGTCAGCGCATCACCTGAGATGTTTATAACAATTGATGACGGCCTCATTCGAACCAAGCCGATAAAAGGTACCCGGCGGCGAATCGATGAGGTGGCCCGGAAAAACCCGCACGCAAAACAAACCAACACAAAAAATTTCAATGAGCTGCTTTACAGTGAAAAAGAACGTGCCGAGCTGAATATGATAATCGACCTGGAGCGTAACGATGTGGCTAAAATCTGCAAACCGGGGACAAGAAACGTAATTCAGCCCAGGACGATTGAAAGCTATCCGACGGTTTTTCACGCTGTGGCGACCGTAGCCGGGCAGCTTCGCAAAGAAATAACATTCTGCGATATTTTAAAGGCGATGTTCCCCGGCGGCTCTATCACCGGCGCCCCGAAAATCCGCTCGATGGAAATTATCGATGAAACCGAGCCAACGAGCCGAGGCGTTTATACCGGCAGTATCGGCTTTATCGGCATAGACGGCTGTGCGTGCTTGAATATTGCCATAAGAACGATTATTATCACAAACCAAAAGGCCTTTGCCCAGACCGGCGGCGGAATAGTCGCAGATTCAGACCCAGAAGCTGAATGGGATGAAACAATTACAAAAGCAAGAGCATTATTGGCAGGAATAAATAGCGTGCAGCGTGGAGCGGATAGCGTATAGTGGATAGCGTATAGTAATGAAAACTCAGTCCTTCAAAGACCTTATAGTTTGGCAGAAAAGCTATAAATTGGTTTTAGAAATATATAAAATTACAAAAGATTTTCCAAAACCGGAAACCTATGGGCTATCTCAACAAATGCGAAAATCTGCTGTATCCATACCCTCTAATATAGCCGAGGGCTATGGCAGAAAACACAAAGCAGAGTACAATCAATTTTTGTCTATTGCGTATGGTTCACTGCTGGAATTGGAAACGCAATTTTTATTAGCGAACGACCTAAAATATGTCAGTAAGAATGAGACTGTAGAAAAGCTGCTAAAAGAAGTGGGTAGTATGCTATATAGAATGCTTTATCCTATCCGCTGAACGCTGTACGCTGAACGCTAAAAGAATGGAAAAAGTTTTTCTTAACGATAAGTTGGTCGATATCGCCAAGGCCTACATATCCGTTACCGATAGCGGCTTTTTATATGGAGCGGGGCTTTTCGAGACGATGCGAAGCTACAACGGCGTGGTCTTCGCGCTGAAAGACCATTTAGACAGATTGTTTTTTAGTTCTCGTGCCCTTTCGATAAAGCATACATACGACAGAAAACATCTCACCGATACTATCTATAAAGTCCTTCGAGCGAATAAATTAACCGACGCGCGCCTGCGTCTGACACTTACCAACGGCCCGATGGCTGAACCCGAGCAGCAGCGCAAACCCACACTTCTTATTACCGCCACAAAGCTTCAGCCTTACCCGGCTGAATACTATAAAAAGGGTGTTCTGGTAGTGCTTTGTCCATTCAGGCAAAACGCCGGCGAGCCAACGTGCGGACACAAAACGACAAGCTATTTTTCGCGTATGATTGCGCTAAATCGTGCACATCAAAAAAGGGCCGCCGAAGCGTTATGGTTCACGACGAATAATCGCTTAGCCGAGGGGTGCATAAGCAATGTGTTCCTGGTCAAAGATTCCGTCCTTCATACGCCGCCGATTGAAACGCCTGTCCTTGCGGGTATATCGAGAAAGACCGTCTGCCAAATCGCCTTAACAAACTCTATCAAATTAGTTGAAAAAGCTCTCTCCATAGACGATGTGCTGGCTGCCGATGAGATTTTCCTGACAAATGTAATTATGCAAATTATGCCGGTAACCGCAGTGGAAAAGCACACCGTAAGCGACGGCAAGGTCGGTACGATGACTAAAAGATTGCAAAAGAGTTTCGATGAATTTGTTGAAAGCCAGTGCAGGAAATGAAAA
>JBDRTM010000255.1:0-7995 GCA_043824065.1 Planctomycetota bacterium
GGTCGTAGGTTCGAAACGCGCCCCCGCTATGAACCTACGACCCAGATGTGGCGTAATGCTGCGGGAAGTTCACACCCGGCAAAGCTCAAGAAATAGTGGAACAAGGCGTTCGCAGGCTGGGCTGCAATATTGATTTACCGAAGAACAAATCAGTGATCATTATTGGAATTACGCTGTTTTTCAGTGGTCCGACGCCCGCTTAACAAGCGCATGCAATATACAGGTATAAAGTATATTTGATACAATTTTATCTGTAGAAGATGTTGACCAGCGCCCAACCGCCGATAACGGCAAAACCTGCAAGTGAGAGCCATAGCATTGCATCCCACAGCCGGCCCGGCCGTAGGCTCTCGTCGCTCCGTCTATAGCGAAAATACAGAGCCGTCGCTCCAAGCATCGGCAGCATGATCGCCTGAGCGGTTCCGCTGGCCAGGATCATTTTCGTCGGTGCCCGCACACCTATGTACAACAATAATGCAACAAGTGGCCATATGACACAAATGATGCGCGTCCACTTCGACCGTGCCTGTTCAGAGCCATCAGTAATTCCGAACAGGCCCAACGCATCGGCCACCATGCGGGCACATCCCGCTGCGGCGACAAAGAATGTGGAGTAAAGTACTGCAAAAGCCCCCGAGAGAAATATCCCATCGGCCCAAGGACCGAAGACCGGCACGTACATCGCAGCCAGCGTACGCACCATCTGCTTACCGCTCGGATTAAGCCCCGTTTTGGCAAGCACGGCGGCTCCGAGCAGGTAGAAGGCGACTGTCGCTAACGTATAGACCACCATCGACGTCCACGCGTCGAAGTGCAGTACATGCAGCCAGCCGCGGGCACGCTTTATCCATTGCGTCGTGCCTTCTCTTGGACCAGTGAACTTCGCATAGCCCTTTTCCAGACACCAATAGGGATACATTATCAGCTCCAAAGAGCCGACACCAATTATGCCGAATGCCGCCAGCGCCGTGGCGATTGGTTTGGTTTCCGTGCCTTCGGCAGCAGGCGGCAGACGGAAACTCAGTCCGCTCACCAGATCGCCGCCAGTTACCGCCCATTCCGGTTTTGTCTGCAGCACGATCAGCGTTATAATCGTCACGATCGTAAATGTCACGACTAATATAGTTGCAACAAACTGGATCAGTCCGTATCGGCCGACGAACAGCAGCACAGAAGTTGCAATTGCCAAGATAGTGGCCCAGATATACGTGTCTGTCGGCTCTCTAAGCTCTGCGGTTTCAGAGGCCAATGAGGTGGTCTTCTGTTGGAGTTCGGTTATCGCGGCTCTTTCGGCACGTTGCGCCTGAGCCACCTTCAACTCAACCTTAGCTCTAACCAGCTCATTATGCAGGCGATTGTATTGTCTGCCATAGCTCGTTAGCGGCTGACTGATGGCCAGTGTCTGTCCGACACCGCCCACAATACCACCTTGTTGGGAAATTACCAACAGGATCATAATCGCCCAGTACCATACTAACCAGTTTACTTTCAGTCGTGGCCCCGGCACTCTGTTCAGCGCGTACAAAGGCGTTTGGCTCCACGTGATGGTGTATCGGCCGAACTCTATCTGCGTGGAGACCTTGATTACGCAGCCGACGATTATGAGCCACAGCAGCCAGAATCCCGCCTCGGCACCGGCTTTGGTGGTGGCAATCAACTCGCCCGACCCCACTATCGAGCCGGCGATAATCATACCGGGACCAAGCCGAAGAAGTGTCGCGCCCAGTGTTCGCGGTGGTTCCCTTACAAGCGAAGTATCCGCCGGCGGTGACTCCTTGTTGTTGCGGACATTGTCAGTTTTCGATTTGCTTTCTTTTGACATTGGTTTTTCGACCTTTCCAAGCCGGTATCTCAGAACGATGGGCCGATTCTATTGATTGCAAACTCTCTGCAGTTATTGACCTCGGCAGCAGTTTGCCTGCCGTTGCACACGTCGAGAAGAAACTCGAATATCTTATCAGCCAAGGCATCGACCCGGGTGCCTTTGATGATTTCGCCGGCATCGATATCGATGAAGTCGCCCATGCGCCGATACATTCCTGTATTGGACGAAATTTTTATCACCGGCGCAACCGGATTGCCGAGGGGTGTTCCTGTGCCCGTAGTGAACAATACGAGATTTGCCCCGCCGGCAACCATTCCAGTCACTGACTCGGGGTCGTTGCCGGGCGTGTCCATCACAACAAGTCCTTTACACTTTGGTCGCCGGGCGTACTCGACGAATTCTTTGATGTTGGAACGGCCGCCCTTGGTAATAGACCCCAGCGACTTTTCCTCAATGGAGCTGAGCCCAGCCTTGATGTTGCCCGGCGCCGGATTGCAGCCTCGCAGGTCTCCACCGGCGTCTTTTGCAAATCGCACATAGTCCTTAATCCGGGCCAGCAACTTCCGCCTTACGGTATCATCAGGAGTTCTGGATTCCAAGGATACTTCTGCGCCGATCATCTCCGGGATTTCGGAGAGAATCACTGTTGCGCCGAGCTCCACGAGTCTGTCACTGACAACTCCGACAGCAGGATTGGCAGTTATCCCGGAGAACGGATCTGAGCCGCCGCATTCAAGACCTACCGTCAGATGGCGGATGTCAAAGTCGCTCCGCTGCTGCTTCGAGACGAAATCCCTTATTCGGCGAAGACTATCGCGAGCAGTATCCATAATCTTCTGTATCTCACCGATTTCCTGAATCAACAGCGTTTTGACCATTTTCCCGCTACGATCCACGCGTGATGCAATGTCATTAACGCTTACGCTCTCGCAACCAAGCCCAACCAGCAGCACACCGCCGAGGTTCGGGTTGTTACAGGTACCGCTGAGGGTCCTGAGCACTTGCTCAGTATCGGCCCCCATGTGCGTGCAGCCGTGTTGATGTGTAATCGGGATAATGTCAGTATCGGTCTTTGCTATTCGCTCTACGACAGAATTGGCGCAGGAAACGCTGGACATTACGACAATGTGGTTGCGTATGCCAAAAAGGCTGTCGCTTCGCCGATATCCTTTGAGCTCGCCCGCCGGCGGCCAGGGTTTGATTGTGGACATACGGTTGTCACCCCACAGAACTATACTGAGCTGACCAGATTATGTACATGCACACAATGGCCTTTCTTGATATCTGTCTTGGCCAGGCCGATCACATATCCATACTTGTATACCGGCTCTGCCTTGCGGATGTCCGAAAGGGCCAGCTTGAAACCGGCACTGATATCTTCAGGTACGGTGATCGTAGTCTGGCTTTCACCGGAGCTGGAAATATAATTTCCCGCCGGCAAATCGACCAGCGCAGTTGCTACGTTATCTTTGCCGCTGAGAATAATGGCGTAGTCTGCAAGATTTCGATGCTGGTTCATCTGTCACTCCATACTTCCCCGCTCATCAGTGGACCTCACTTCGGGCTTTAAGTCGATTCCCCTGGACTTTTGAAATCTGAACCTCATTTCTTCTCCGATCCTTTGAACCTGTCACACTATAGGCGCCCAGTCCAAACACTCATCACCCTCTCAAGTGACAAGTATCCTGGAGTCATACTTTTTAGATATTTGTTTGCACCTAAGACCAAATATGACAGCATATTATCACAAGGGCTTCACATTTCAAGAGTTATCGCTACAATCGTTTATCCTCGGTTCGCCCGTGTGAACATTTGGACAGGACACGAACGCTGAAACAGCCAAGCCTTTGCCTAAGGTTGCGCGCGTCGTACTTCTATCCCGACATCTGCATGCACGGTTCTGTGAGGGTCGTTGATGTTCTTTCACATGGCAGAATATTGTGGCACTCCTTAATCGAAAGAGAGGAGCAACCGGGAATACAAAGTATGCCTAAGTGAGAGAGCTATATTACGGCTACTCGGCCCCATTTTTCAGCTCAAGCATTGAAGCACAACTCTTTCATTTTGATTGAGTTTGATATGTCCGAGGGCTTTTGTTCACTGACACATACCTGAATATTCTCTTTTCAAAGAGCAATTATTGGAATTACGCTGTTGTTCAATGACTTTGTACATTTTTTCCGGCAGTTCCACCTGTTGAATTACAAACCACTCATTCAACGGCTTAAGACCTTCTGCATCTTTGTCTCTAAGCTCATATTCGACAACTTCATCAACCTGCTCAGGAAGTGGTCTTATTCTCCATCATAAGCAATATACTCTTAAAGATTACTTCTGGCGGTTGTAGCGCTTTCAACTCTGATTCTCTCCAGAGATTCCATTAGAGGTGTGAGCCTCAAGGCCGTTTTGTAAGCCAGCACATTTTTCCCGATAGTTGCCCCTTCTCGCAGGGATTTTTCCGGTACTGCAATCAAAATATTGTGATGCCGAAATTGCTGTAAGGTTTCTCGCCTGTGAGCCAGATATTCCGGTGTCCAAAAGCCAACGATTTCCAAAAGCACCTGTACACCGTCCTCGTGCCGAAAAGTAAAATCCGGAACGAAAGTCTTCTGGTGCTCATGGAGAATCTCACCTTCCCGAATCAACTGCCAGCCTTTGCGCTTTGGGCCGAATTTTTTGGCAAAAGACTCTTCCAGAGTGGAGTCGAACTCATCCGGCGATGGCAGATGGCTGGTGAAACCATCCTTGTCGGAGAGGATAAGTTTTGCAGGTTGTTCCCAGGGAGTTTTAACCGAAGCAGTCATTTTCCAGCCTTTACAAGCCAGTAGTGCTGGCAGGAACTTTGCAAGGTTTACCCCGTAGCGACGGGTTTCTCGCAATACCGAAGCTGGTCCGGAGAAAACTATACGATACTTCGAAGGACCAAGCCGCAAAATCTCATGCAGCAGCCGAGCTAATTTGGCATAACGGAGAATGGTCTTGAGATCATCGGTTGCTACGACAGTCATGCTCTCAGCCCGGTAAAGACAGGCCTGAAGCTGGGCCACATTATATCGTGACAGCAAAGCTGATGCATTGAGCAATCCCTCAAATTGCTGCAGCCGCTGGAAAGCTATCACATCCGAGTAGAGACTTTGTTCGATTTGGTCCCATGGTAAGCTGAGCTTATCTGCAAGCTGCGCTTTTATCCTTTTTTCATCATGTTCGAAAAGCCGATCGGTGTGCTTGACAAGCGGATGGAAACGCCCAGCTTCGGCGAAAACCTGCAGCCGTAATTTTGCAGCCTTGCCTTCTGGATCGGACTGAAAAGTGCTTTTATCATCCAGCAGTTTGCAAAATGCCTGAATTCGGCGAACGGGACAATCCGGCTCATCTGCAAAAAGCGATTCAATTTGACGATGTAGCCGGCGACGCTGTTGGCCGATACCATTGCGGTAAACGTAAAGCATCTTCTCGGCATATTCAGTATAATGCCGATGAATACTTCGCGTCAGGCGGTCTGGAATGGCTCGGCCAGCCTTAAACTCCACGATGGATTGTTCGCTGGTAAGCATTGCCCTGGCCTATTGAGGTAATCCAAACCCTTGGCGTACTATCCTGCGAACTCTGCGGGCAATTTCCAAAGCTTCAGCGGCATCCTGGGCTTCCGAACAATATCCAGGGTAGCGCACTTCAACCGCCAAACCAGCCAACGAATCCATATCTTCTCGCAACTCCTCCCAGGAAGATTCAAGCGGAACAAGCATATCAAGGATAATTCCAAGGTCATGTGTTTTTTCAAACTCAATGCCCACATCCACCAGTTTTGCCTTGAGATATTTTTCTACGCACTGCTGGGCATGAAAACACACCGCATCATAGTTTGGCGTATCAGCCACCTGTAATTCGCGCTGCGCTGTGTTAAAATCTCCTTCAGCTTTTGCAATCCATTCATCCACCAGCGGATTCATAAAGCACCTTGCCTTTCTCAGCGATTTCCCTCAGGAAGCAATCGCCCAGAGTCAGTCGCTGGCGTATTTGCTCTGGGCTGCGTACAAGTAAATCGAGCGAAAACTTTGGCCGAACACGTCCTCGAATTTTACCAGCCAGACGCCATCCTTTGCCTTTATGAGGCATAATCACCAGCAAATCCACATCGCTGTCTTTTGTAGCTGTGCCGTACGCGTATGAGCCAAACAGTACAACCTGCTCCGGATGAAATTCACGCCCGATCTGTCGGCTCAATGCTTCAATCTGCTTTATACTAACCATCAAAATACATCCTCATCAACAACTATGGCCTTATTTGTCGTATTCTAAATGATCCGGAGTCTAATGTAAAGGTTGCTACAAATCTCTACGATGGATTGTTCGCTCGTAAGCATCGCTTTTTCGCCTCTTTCGGGAACGCTGAACTTCCTTGGTATTCTCACAGACTACTTCGTATAGAGTGGCTCTGGCATTGCCGGACCTTCTTAAAACCCGGCCAAGTCGCTGTTTGGCCTGACGTGTCGAACCTTGCCCACCAATGATTACCGCTACTTTTGCTTCAGGTACGTCAATCCCCTCATCCAGAACACGATTGGCAACGAGAACCTCGAACTTACTTTTGGCAAAACCGTCCAGCACGGCAAGACGTTCACGTTTGCGAGTGTGAGACAAAATCGTTGGCACAAGAAACCGTCGAGACACTTCAATTGCCATTATATTCGAGCCTGCAAAAACAAGAATTTGTTGACCTTTGTGTAACCTGAAAACATCTTCCAGCACCCGCATCTTTTCAGCGGCACGATTTTCAATAGACTGCTTGAGGTAGTAAGCTTTTTGGGCATTACGAGCCTGAGGCTCCTTGCCGGATTCCTTACACAAATCCTGCCAGCTATAGCCGGGTTGTTCCTTGCGGCGTGAAGTTATAAAGTGACGAATTACCCGGCTGCACTGGTCATAGGTCGCCTGTTCGTTATCATTTAATGCCACAGGAATACGCACGACATCAAAATTGGCTAACGTTGAGCCTTCAGCCTGATTAAATGGCATATCATAAACAACCGGACCAATGAGCCAATCCAAATCCTTATGCAGACCGTCTGACCGCTGCGGTGTAGCTGTCAATCCGAGTCGCATAGCAGCGGTGCTCAGAATAGCAGCCTCACGACGGCATTTGCCTGGCAGATGGTGCTCCTCATCGAAAACCAACAGACCGAAACCCGCACCCATCTTAGCCATGTGAATATACGCGCTGTCATACGTTGTTACCGTAATTGGTTTTATATTGGCCAAGCCATCGCCGACAATGCCGGCATCATAATCAAAGGCCCGTAAAATCCGCCGATGCCACTGGTACATCAGATCACGAACCGGTGCAACCACAAGTGCTGCTGTTTTTGTCCGGGCCATTGCCGCAAGTGCTACCTCGGTTTTGCCTGTTCCAGTTGGCATAATTATCTGTCCGCGACTATCTGCTTGATTCCATGCTGCAAGTGCTTCTGTCTGTTCCGGCCTTAGTCTTGGCAGGTCAACTTTGGACCAGGAAATACAAGCAGGTTCCATCACATTATCAGAAAAGTGTGCTCCAAATCGCTCAACTAAGGCTTTGCGAATTGCAGCATAGTGAATTGCATCGCACCGCCAGGCTCCTACACGACTATCCCATCTCCAAACAGAAGATGCAACGATGTCAGGCAGCTCCTTCCGTACCACGTTTGTTAGTAAAAGCGTTCCACGATCAAATGACAAGGATATTTGCTTATTGGATTTCGTCATTTGCAGCTCAGAGGCTCTTAGACCCGTTTTTATGGCCTTACTGCCGTGCCGTCGCTTCTGCGCACGGGGCTCCAATAGCCCGGATGGTCGGGCAGCGGAAATTTTGCGGCGAGCTTTTCGTCGATGTCAACGCCAAGACCGGAAGCCTCATTTATATACATATAGCCGTTCTTCATAGTGGGATATCCCGGAAAGACATCCCTTGTCTTCTGGCTGAAGCGGCTGCTTTCCTGAATTCCAAAGTTTGGAATTGCCAGGTCGAGGTGTACATTGGCGGCGTGACCTACCGGAGAGACATCGCCGGGGCCGTGCCATGCTGAGCGCACATTGAACCATTCACATAAGGCTGCGAGCTGTCTGGCAACGCTAAGACCCCCGATTTGCGAAATCTGCACGCGTAGAACATCGATAAGTCTGTCTGATACCAG
>JBDRTM010000256.1:0-6516 GCA_043824065.1 Planctomycetota bacterium
GGAAGCAAAACGCAGGCCTACTGGTTGGTAGTCCGAGTTTTGCTGACACCGCCAGCCGAAGCCGCAGCCAGCCAAAAATGGAAGATAATTTATTTACAAGTCCTAAGTCTCATGACTATATTGCCACTTCGACAGAAAATAATCAATATCGAAGATCCGCCGTCTTTTGGCGGAGTGAATCGCCAATATCGCAGAGTTACTACTCAACCGTTACCAGGATTCGTCCGTTGCCGGGCGGAACGGTAAAGCTTGTGCCGAGTTCGCCGGTCAGGGAATCTTTCGCCGGCTTGTCGAGCTTGATCTCATAAGGTGCCGCAGCGCCGGGCAGGTTGACGACGACCAGAGCCTTCTCATATCGTCTTTGCCAGATGTGCGAGTTGATCTGCTCGCCCGGTGCCGTTGGCAGGCCGATTTTCACGTCGTACTCGGGGTACCAATCGTGGCGGTGGCTTGTGTTGTCTGAAAAGAGATAATAGAAATCGCCGATCGAGAGGGCGTAGCAGAGGCTCCACCATCGGGCTGCAGTGTCGGCGGGAGGCTTCTGGCCCCGCTTGGCGTCGCCCGGGGCCAACCGGCACGCTCTCGCGTCTCTTCGAACCGCTCAACGAGACTGATTCGCGGCTGCCTCAGCAGCGATTGCGTGTGTTGCATCTGCCGGATGCAGTTGTCCCACTGTGTGCGGCTGTGGCTCCAGCCCGATTCGTACATCATCCCATTCAGGTACGTGGCGGCGAAATCGTACTTGCCGATCGCGTAACCCGCGTTGGCCAGGATCAGGAGATCGTCGCCGACTGCCTCGCGCACGGCCTTCAAAAGGGCCACCCAGGGTTGCGGCTCGTTGCGGATGTTGTCGTAGAAGACGCCGTCGACGCCGGCCTCCTTGAGTGTAACCGTCTGCCGGACGATGTGCCGACGGTAGTCCTCGTTGTACCAGTCCATCCGGTGAGTCCCCGGCCAAAACTGCTGGCGCTTGCCATCCTTACGCAGCCACCACGAATGGTCCTCGGGCAGCCAACTGTCGGGGTATTCGTAGAACAGCAGATCACCGATGATCACGGCGTCAGGATTGAGCGTGCGAATTTCGGCGATCCGTCTCTTTGCTGCCGCCACTGAGTCGGCTGTAAAGCGGTCCGCAAGACCCCTCGGGTCCCCGTCCCACTTGAGGCCGAGGCGTCCACATCCCGTCATGATCAGATCGTGTCTGGCCATGCTTTCGAGGGAGTTGTCCCCGCGAACCGGTGCCCAGAGCATCGCTATCCGTGGATAGTGCGTTTTCACAAACTCCCGTGGCTGGCTGACGGCGGTTTCAGCATAGCCGCCATTAGCCCCTATTGCCGCGATCGCCATCCAGCCAAGGACCAGCCGCGTGACGTTGGTGCACATCTTGCTCCTCGTTTCGTAATGGTTCATCGAAGCCATAATTACGACTCCTGCCGGACTCGAAATCCCCGGTTGGGTCCATGATAGACGATCCGCCAGACGCGTCAATATCTGAACCGGCACATAAACTTCTCTCTCAAAGGCACATTCTACCCAACCTTAGCGGCAATGTAAAGTGCCTGTGTCGCACATCCAGACGACCTCTACGCAACTGGAGTTCGACCGAATAACGTACCGATCTGGGTCTCCCACACAAACCGCCTCCCGTCAGTCGCGGTTCGTGGTGGGGCTGGGATGAGGTGGTTTTGCGGTAAATGTGATTACAGAATTTCTGTGCGGTCAGCTCGCTTTTGTTGTTGCGGATCATGCTCTGAGTCATCAAAATAGTGTTTGGCCCAGTGGTTTTAGAACAGAGGGCCTTGGAGGGCCACGAGGGCTGTTTCGGATTGGATACGAGCGCGACGGTAGAATGACCCTCGTTAACTTCATCGCCGTAGAACCGATCGTCAAAGGCAAGAGAGGGTTCAGCGAATTGGAGCTGAGTTCCGTTATCAAGCAAGACGAACCGGCAACACTAAGGAGGGGAAAATTCATCTGGCCCTATTCCGAGTACCCGCCCCCGAATGCTAAGAACCGAGGCAACACGGTCGAGGATATGCAGCAGCTGTCCGTACCAGGGTGGTTTTCGCACCCATCAGCGGGAGTGGAGCAACTCAATGTCACCTTTGATGTTGAGAAATTCAACAACGGTGCCCACCCTTGGATCGTCGCATCAGTCCGCAGCGATATACCACAGGAAGTAACCTTTACCATCCATGCGGCTCCGGACAGTGCACCGATGGAAAGTTGTATCCTGACCGCAACGATGGGGAACTACATTCGTGCAAGGCATCTTTGGCTTCGCGACCGCATTGTCTATAGCAAGACGCTCTGGCCGGGTCCCGTAACAGCAGGAGTCGGACCTGTGGGATTTACAGCCCCCAAGTTCTTCGAGGAAAGTTCCATGTGTCGTTTGCGGAATGGTTCGCTTATTGTTATGCTCACCACTGACGAAGATGACCCGTCGCAGATCGTACCCAAACCCGCTCACTGGCACTACCAAGGGTGCAAGGTCACACAGTACTGGCGTGCGTATCCTCACAAGGAGCATCCCTTGCGCATTCGTGTGAACGGCCGCTTTACCTATTGGATGTTCCGCAGCCCGATTCCTAACGGTGTGGCCTATGAGAACTTTGAACTTGTGCAGGATTATTTTGACGGGCAACAATTTGTTTTTGGCATAACCGAATCATCACCGACCCGGTTCGAGTTGACGGGGGAGCCTCCCAAACCTCCGTAGGCGACTTCCTAAGGCATTAATCGACTATATTGAAAACAATGACATAGAGCAACCATTGGCATTCCAGGGCTACCGCTCCAGTTCCCTCCAACAAACCGCCTCCCGGCAGTCGCGGGTCGGGGTGGGGTGTTTGGGGCTGGGATGGTTATCAGTTCGAAGCGCAAAGGTTAACAATTCTAAGTCAATTTAGTCGTACCCGGAACCGCGATTGGGCGCACCGGCAAATCGCCGAATCCATAATGCGGCGGGCTTAGATCCAGTTTGGAGGCCTTCAGGGCCCAGTCCCACTTCAGGGCCCGGCCGGTATAGGCACTCATTCGACCGATGATCGCAGTCAGCGTGCTTTCGGCAATGCGTTTCCCGTGATTCAGGGGTTGACCCGCACGGATACCTGCGATCATGTCGGCGTGTTCCTGTACCTGGGGGTTGTGAACGGGACCATCATATTTGTATGATCGGGCCCCTTGGATTTTTGCTGTAGCGCCATCCAGGTAGGCTAATCCTTTGGAACCTACTACCCGATCTGATATCCGGTCCGTGCAGGAGTCAATCTGCCGGCACATGGCGGAAATGCGCAGGTCCTCGGGATACTCATACTCAATGGAAAAATGATCATAAATATTGCCGTAGTCCGGCCCCTTCCTCACCTCACGGCCGCCAACACCGATGCAACTCACCGGATGGGCACCCAGAGCCCAGTTCATGAAATCCAGACTATGGACGAATTGCTCAACAATGTGGTCGCCACTGAGCCAGTTGAACCAGTACCAGCAGCGACATTGCCATTCCATGTCAGACCATTCGGGCCGGCGCTGGCGCCTGTGCTTGCCCAGCCAGGGAGTATTATGAATCAGAAAATAAGTCTGCCCCCCAACGATCCTTCCAATATCGCCCTGGTGAATCCGCTTGATGATTTCCAGATAGAGATTGCTGTGTCGACGCTGGGTGCCGGCCACGATGGCCAGATTCTTTTTCCGGGCCAGTGCAGAGGTAGCGATAACCGATCGCACGCCTACCGGGTCTACAGCCACCGGCTTCTCAATAAAACTGTGTTTACCTGCCTGCGCTGCTGCTTGCAGGTGTATTGGTCGAAAATGTGGAGGTGTTGCCATCAAAACAACGTCTACACCACAGTTAATCACCTTTTGGTAGGCGTCAAATCCTACGAAACAGCGTTCCCGGGTGACATTGATCGTATTGCCCATTTTTGCCATCGGGCTCTCGGGCCGCGTCTGGGAAAGCTGCCGGAAGGCGGCATCCAGGGGTTCCTGAAACAAATCACCCAAGGCATAAAGCTCTACCCCCGGCGCCGCATCCAAGATATTCACGGCCGCTCCTCTGCCGCGCCCTCCGCAGCCGATAAGGCCGACGCTCAAGGTATCGGAACCGGCGGCATAGGCCCTGGCCCCAATCAGTCCCATGGTCCCCAACGACAGGGCCGCCGATGTCTTCACAAAATCGCGCCGCGAACATTGATTCTGGGTATTTTCCATCATAGTCACCTTTCATATACGGGGTTAAGTCATTTCAAATTTCCCATCATTCATTGACGCGAATGATTTGGAAATTTGATTTCCACTTCCAGGAGTGATTATATCACCAGAGGGGATAACGATTCAATGGGGAAATTCACCGTCGATAAACATATCAATCGAACCTCATTCGGACGGCCATCTAAATTGACAAGGAATTTACCCTCCGAAATCGCCCCGTCGGTCCATATAGGAAAACCCATCCGCGCATGAGGGTTTCTCTGTCAATCATCCTTATTGTGTGCACTTCGCCCAAGATCGCCAAGACTTTGGTGCAACCAAAGAATATAAGAATAGGTGGTCCTAAATTTTAACATGGCCTCGACGCTCAGGTCCCGCGTCGAAGGGTATATTTTGCACAAAAAGGCCGGGGTGAAAATGTAACGTGGCAGAGCCGACAAAAATTGACTTTCGACACAGACGAATTGGCCAGATATCCGACTTCACGGAACTCATAGGAATGCTTTTCCCTAGTCACATATGTTTTGCCCAGGAATATGCCGACAGTTACGGTGTTTCAATCGGTGCAGTTCTGCTGTTTGGTCCCAGAGGCGGAGCAACCATGGAACTCCTGCATTTCTTGGCGGCAGAAAGAGTTCACGGTATGCACCGGAACGGCATTTCTCCCAATCCTTACTTTTCTAAGGAAACCAGGAAGATGTGGTACAGTGCTCAAAGGAGTTACAACTGGCCGAGAATGGTAGATGAGCATGGCCAAGAGGTCTCGATGGATGTGGCAGAGGAACGAGGACAATTGCCGGAAGGTATTGTCGCAGCACTTCGTGAATTGTGGAGACGAAACCCTGCCCCGCGTAACTATATGGGTATTTATCGCCATACTGGAATCAGGCCAGGAAACTGCTTTATGGTTATTCCCTCTCGCTTTGGGAAGCCAAGAATGAAATCTGGCTGGCTGAAGGCAAACGGGAGCCGGCCAGGGGCATAGTTTTCAAAGCAAAGAATATTGTTACTCCTAAACCCAGAAAGAAGAAGGTACCCGGCACGATCTACCTGAACAATGGCGGGTATTACTGGGTTGTTGCCAGAAAGATGAAGCCAAGGCCTCTGATTGATCCAAAGACAAAACCTAAAGTTCCCGGGAGTTTCATTGTCAGTAACGGACGGTACTATTGGTATATCCCCGGCTGGGAGAAGCGCCATCGATTAGTACCCAAAGGCCAGAAGCTCTCAACCAAAGATGAAGCTATTGCCCTTAAAATTGCCAAAAAGCTGTGGAACCAGATTAAGAAAAACAATCCCGAATTAGCAGCCAATGTACGAAAGCATACAAGAGTCAATGGAATGGCTACCAAGGACAGAGCTGTTGCTGAAAAGGTTGCTGCCAAAATGTGGGAGCAAATTCAGAAAAAATCCCCTAAGCTGGCAGCTAAGATATTAACCGATAGTCGTCCCAGGGCAAAAGACCACTGGCATGCACAGATATGTTCAGAAAGAAAACATCGGTTTTTAGGCAGTTTCAAAACCCAGGCTGAAGCAGAAGCTGCCTATGTAAAGGAACTTGAAAAAGTGTGGGGTTATCCACCCGGCTATAACGTACAGTGTATGCCGAAGATTGACAAGGTCTGGCCTATATGGACAGAGGAAAAAGCACGTTTTTTTAACATCGGATTAAGTAGCCGGAGGTCTTTATGTACCAGCAGATGCCAATACATCCCACAAAGAATTCTTGACATATTTGAGTAAGCGCGGTTTATTTATAGTCGCAGAGTATGACCTCCATCAGCTTTTCTTACAGGCAGATTGGGCAGAGGAAGCGCCGGCGGCCAAGATTTACTGCAAGTTTTCGCCTCCTATGGGCTGTGCTTTCAAAGTCTCTGGACAAATGGGAAGATCTTGTCCATCTGATGCAACCGGCTACAGTCAAGAAATGGCACACCACGACTTTCCGCTACTTCTGGCAATGGAAGTCGCGTAGAAAAGGTGGTCGACCTCCGATTTCCAAGGAGATGCAGAACCTGATTTACAAGCTAAGTAAAGAGAATCCCTTATGGAGCGCTGAAAGGATTCGTGATACGCTTCTGCTTCTCAACCAAGCAAACTTATTTCTATTCCCGTTCTCGGAGGTTTGCATCACAAGTATATCCGCGTAGCTGCATAGGTCAGAAGGGATAAGTTTTCTGACAGTCAGATTGCCTGCCGATTCCCCAGCCTGTTGTGCAAAAAGGCTTTGGCCAATCCACTCACCTCCACGAGTTCGATCAACGATTCATAGATTTTATCGGTTCTGAATCTCGTATTCCCATT
>JBDRTM010000257.1:0-8785 GCA_043824065.1 Planctomycetota bacterium
AATCTTGTGAAAAAGGGGGAAATAGGCTGGTAATCCATGGACAAAGCAAAAACTATACTCCGCCAGATTCTAAGCCTCTCTTTGTAAACTACTTATCCAAAATAGGTTATATGAGCCCCAACCAAATTTTGCGGTAATAGAGATAATGGGTTGTACGGTTGTAGAATGGTTGTAAGTTTCGATCGAGGAATAGAGTCCAATTGTGGGCATACCGTCTTGTGCCTTCCACCACCTCGCGAGCCGCCTCAAGTACCATCGGCGCCACCGTCAGAGCACTCTTGCCGACCTTAACAGACCATTATCTATACCCTTTTGAAGCAATGCGCAAGAGGTTCTATACAGAGAAAAACTGTCCCTGCTTTTTCCCCATGCGCTTCACTCGCCCAAGGCGTACAAATGACCGGTTGTCCGCAAATATATTTTGTTTTCGGCAACCGCCGGAGTGGCAAAAATCTTTTCTCCGAAATTGTTCCTCGCCAGAACGTGCAGTTTGTCATCAACCTGGATGACCGTCACGACGCCTCGCACGGAGGCAGCGATAATCTTCTCGCTCGCAACAATGGGTGATGCGATGTATTGCCCCGCAGCCCCGATTCGTTCGCGGAAGAGTTCTTTGCCGGTTGCTGCCTCCAAGCAGGTTAACACACCGCCGTCCCGCAGGAGGTAGAGTTTTCCCCGACAATAGAGCAGCGAGGACGTCTCGGGAATGCCGCGCCGAATTTCCCAGGCCACATGCGATTTACGGGCATCCTTTGTCGCTCCGGTACGAATTGCCACCAGGTTGGGTTGGCTATGGGCGGCGAAGCCTGACATCGTTTGCATCCATTCGGCTTCAGTGATGATCCGGTTCTTGTCATGGTCGAAGATTTTCAGCAGAGTGTCCATGTTTTTGACCGGCAACCCATAACCGGGATTGTCTTTGGGCAACTCCGGTCGCTGTATAAAAGCAAAGCCTTTCGTCATTTCGTCGCGCTGTATTTGATTGTCGTGATTCCGGTCGAACTCCTCGACGGTGATCTTCCAGGTTCCAGCCGCATCCAACTTATCATCTCCGCGTCCACCTAAGGCCGCGGCGCCGGCAAACAGGAGCCCATCGCCGGTTATGGGGATACCGACTGTTTCGTGCGAAAAACCACCGGCCCACCATATCTCCTCGCCGGTGGACGGATCGTAGGACGTCAGCCGTTTGAAACCCAACACGACAAGCTCTTCGGCCTCACCATGACGCCAGATCACGGGCGTTGACCAGCCGGCCTTGAACAACGATCTCGGCTGTTCCCAGACCGTCTCACCGGTGTCTCGATGGACCGCCAGCAAACGGGAGGAACCGCCGTCGCCGTCCAAGACCAGGATCACTTTGTCTCCATACAATATGGGCGAGATTGCCATTCCATATTTGCTTTTCGGCGTGTCGATTTTACGCTGCCAGACCTCGTTTCCCGCATGGTCGTAACAAATCAGCCCGTAGGTCCCGAAATAGACATAAACATGCTTATCGTCCGCGGCCGGCGTGGAAGATGCGGGATTATTCAGTGGATGAAACCTTACCTTTGTTTCGGCCTGAACAACCTGTCGCCATAGGATTTTGCCGTCTTCACGATCGATGGCTAAGGTAATAAGCTCCTTTTTATTGGCTGGTTCACTGGCGGTAAGAAAGATGCGATTGTTCCAGATGACAGGAGATGAGTGGCCCGCGGGAATGACGGTTTTCCACAAAACGTTCGCTTCCGGACTGAAATGAACAGGAATGCGGTCCGCTTCCGCCACTCCCTGTCCATTGGGGCCGCGAAATTGATTCCAGTTGATCTTTCCTTGCTGGCCGTTCGTTATCAAGTTGAACACAAGAATAATGACTGCATAGATACCGGCGTTTGCCATTAAGTTGTGTCTATATCCGAATTGCATGGGCTCTGCCTTCTCTTGTATTCAATGGTAAACAAAACATTTAACCAAAAAAGACGATATGTCTGGATTTTACGGTTTTTTCCGGCTGTGTAAAGGTAAAAGCTTTACGTACGTTCACTGTTTCCCGTCAGCAGAATTGGCACAGGATGCCCGCACTGAGCAGCTTGCCGCAAACAACTCTGGTGGGCTCCGCATCGACATCCTCCACCCTGTGCTGCTGCACGTCTGGCAACTGCCACAGGACCTTGAAGCCGAGAGAACACCTCCAGCGACTGGTTGAAAGCCAGTATGCAAGGCCGGAAGACACCGTTCATTGAATACGTTCACAAATTTTATGTTTTCTATAATATCTTGTTATTAAAGAGCTTATGGAGTGAAGTTTTTTTCTGAATTGGCAGATAACGGGTTGTGGAGTTGTACAAAGGTTGTAGGCGCAAACTCGCCAAAATGGGGCCATTTTTAGGGTGGTTTGTGCGGCGCCGTATCACTCTTCTACAGCCTTCGTTCTCAGCAGTTTTGCCCGCCACTCCTCGGCCTTTTCCGGCTTGCCCCAGGCTTCGTAAAGTTCGATCAGGGACCGCCATGAATTCAATGTAAACGGGTGCTTATCGCCGAGTTTGAGGCGTCGGCCTTCGACTGCTTGAAGCAGCAAATCTTCTGCGTTTTGATATCGGGCTTGTTTTTTGTACAGCACGGCGAGTTCGTGCGTGGACTCTAGTGTCGCGGGATGGTCAGAGCCCAGCGTCGTTTGTCTTTTGTCACGCACTTCAGTCAGGAGCTTCTGAGCCTCATCGTGTTGGCCCTGCTCTCTACAGAGGACGCCGAAATCATTGATAGTCTCCAGCGTCAGGGGATGGTCTTCGCCCAGCTTGAACTTCCTGGCGTCTAATACCTCCTTAAGCAAGGTCTCGGCCTCACCATACTCGCCCAGATGCGTATGCACCCGAGCAAGCCCGTTCGCCGATCGCAGAGTATGCCAATGCTGGTTGCCGACCTCACGGCGCTGTATCGGTAGTATTTTTAGGTACAACTCCTTTGCTTCTGTATACCGCCTCTGTTCCATGTACACGCGAGCGAGGAAGCTCTTACATATCGCAGCTTGTGAGTCCTCATCGTCCGCGCCCCCATCGTGCAGAGACTCGTTGTACTGGCGCTCGGCCTCTTCGTAACGACCCTGGGCACTATATAGCATCCCAAGATTGGTCACAAGGGTCACGTTACTCTTAACACGGCGGGCAGCCCGAAGACCCTTGAGGTACAACTGTTCGGCCTCATCATAACGGCCCAGATCAATGTACACACAGCCAAGCATTTTGACTAAGGTCAGCGTAATATCGTGTTCGTCACCCAGTACACGGCGCGATGTTGACAAAGCTTCCTCAGCCAATTCTGCGGCCCCTACGTATTGCCCCTGATCCCAGCGGAGCCAGGCAAGGCGATCCATGGAACTCAGTGTCTGCGGGTGCTCCGGGCCGATCTGTTCCTGGCGTATCTGAAGGGCACGCTCGAGGTGAGTCTCAGCCACCTTCAGCTCGTAAATATACCGGTACGCCCATCCCAGCGTGGCACGGATCGATGCCTCGATAAGCGGCTTGTCATCGAAACGGCCCTCCAGTTTCTTCGACCAGACAATCAGAAGGTCGTGCAGGGATACTTCCGTGCCTTTGGCCTGCCCCGGAAGCGTCAACGCCTCGATGCCATTTTGAAGAAAATCCGCGATAGCCTGTGCCTCAGCGCGGGCGCGCTCGGCCCTGATGGCGAAACACGTGGAGGCGATGACACCCGTAACAAGTACTGCCAGCACCGCAGCAATTCCGGTCACGAATGCCCGGTTCCTGCGGATGAACTTCTTAAGCCGATACACAGTGCTCGGTGGCCCGGCTATAAGTGGAGCGCCCTTCAGGTAGTTTTCGATGTCATCTGCAAGTTCAGAGGCCGAGCGATAGCGCTCCGAACGCTCCTTGCGCATCGCCTTGAGCGGAATCCATTCAATCTCTTTGTGAAGCTTTTTGGCAAGCGTTGCAATCTCAGTCCGGCGGCTTTGTGCGACCTTCTTGGCCCCGGCATCGTAGACCTGAGCGATATTCGGATGATCCAAAAGAGCTAAAGCCTGCCTTTCTGCCTCGAATCTGGCGATAACCCGTTTGGAATCCATGCCCGGCTTGATGACCTTTAAGGCCACCTGGCGTCTGATGGGCTGCTTTTGCTCGGCCAGATACACAATCCCCATCCCCCTTTCACCTAAGACACTGAGCAATTTGTAGCGTCCAATCTGACCGCCGGGTTTCTCCATGAACACGTTCAGAGATGCCGTTGGAGCAGCCTCTTGTTCGCTTGAATCCTCCAGACCGAAGGATAAAAGTTCCCTCAATTGTTCAGGTTCCGCCCCGAATGCCGATTCTCTGGCCATGCTCAGACTCTCAAAATTGACTAATTGCCAAAAGCTGTCCAATGTGCAAATGTTTTTTCAATGACACCAATTCACTCATGGAGCGCTCTCGTGTTCCATTAATAAATCAACACTTTATTGAGAATGCTGTGCTCTTTTTGGGAGGAATTTCATTATTTCTCTTAATTCTTCGTCCATCTGGCTCTCGGAAGCTACCGTGCTGCGGATATATTGCTTCAAAGCAGCCTGGAAACGCCTCTTGACCGTGACAATCATATTAGAGGCCTTCTTTTCGCTTTCGATACCGTATTTCTCACAAATGTCTCTCAAGGATGGAGGTGCGGCGTTATTCAGCATGGGTTCGACTACCCTCTCACGGAAGACATACCAATGAGTCTCCATCACCTGCTCGCAACACTTGTGCTTAACTTCTGACAAGACTTGATCCAGCAGGGCCGACACCCAGGCGTAATTATAGGAATCCTCAGGACTTGACTCCATGACACTTTGAGGCAGAACAGGTTCCTCTATAGCATCCAGAGATACAATCTTGTCCTTGGGAATGTTTTTCTGTGCGGTTTGTCTGCGTTTTTCATTCATAAGATATTGATTCAGGGCATATAACAAAAATGATCGGAAACGCCCCTTAGATTGATCAGTTCGTTGGAACAAGTTTAGATTCAGCACGATTTCGTGGAAAAAGCCCTGGGTCAAATCCTTGGACTGCTCGTTGTCATATCCCTTCTGACGCAAATAGCAATACACAGGCTTCCAGTATCTACCAAGCAACAAACCAATCATGTCTCGATTCCTATCGTCACTGGATTGGATGTTTTCAATCAGGGACCAATGTGTAGTCAGAAATGCTCCCCCCGTCCCCCCCATATCTGTATAATCATGGCGCTGCATTTGAGCATTCCCAAAAAGTCACACTTGGGTGTGAGCCATACAGTCTCCTCACATTTGTACCGCCAATAATAGCGGATTTTGGAAATAAAAACAAGCCATAAATAGGGATTTTCAAAGAAGTTACACCTCACTGTAAATTCCTGGAAAAAATTTTAGGATTTTTTGCGCAGCATCCGAAATTTTCCGGTGATTGTATTACAGAGGCGTTTTGATGAATAAGCTTTTGGCAGCGTCTGTGACTGCCGTTGGCGATGATGAACAATTATTGTAAGGCCCTTGGGCAAAAGGGCAGAAAGGCAGGTGTAACATGAAATGGTTTAATGGTTACAGAATTAGGTTGGTGTTAGTTGGATTTGTGGCCGCTATTGTGCTTGGCGGCGGGCGTGCGAAGGCCGATTTCACATTCGGTGAACCTATCAATTTGGGCCCAACGGTCAACAGTGGGAGCTCTGATCTTTGTCCCTGGCTCTCCGCCGACGGTTTAGAGTTCTATTTCGTATCCACCCGGCCAGGAGGTTCAGGAGCCGAAGACTTATGGGTGACCACACGTACTTTAATAAGTGAACCTTGGGGCGAGCCTGTAAATCTTGGGCCACCTGTGAATACTGAGTTCGGTGATGATGCAGCCATGATTTCGGCTGACGGCTCGATGCTCTACTTCACGTCTTATCGGTTTGACGCGCCGATGGAAGAGTTATGTCGGGCACCAATCATCCCCATCGTTGATTTCAACGGCGACGGAATTGTCGATGCTGCCGACCTGTGCATAATGGTTGACTACTGGGGTACGGATGAGCCCCTCTGTGACATAGGCCCGATGCCCTGGGGCGACGGCATAGTAGATGTCCAAGACCTGATCGTCCTTGCTGAGCATTTGTTTGAGGAATATCCACCGGTTGAACCTGTTGAGTAGATTGCATGTTGGAAGCAGAGGACCACCTCAGAAAGAAATAGAACACTCAGAATACTCAAAGGGCTGGCAGCATGAGACACTGTCAGCCTTTTTTACTTGCGTCACCAAGAAAGGACATTGAAAACGTTGCCATTTTTTCTGGTTTTTGTAAAGCCTTGATGTCATGCAACTTATGAAATGAGCATTTTTGTCGAATTGGTAGATAACGAGCCCTCTGGTTGTAGCATGGTTGTATAGGTCAAATGACGAAAATGGGGCCATTTTAGGGGTACCTTGTCACTATTCTATAGCTCCCGTTTGCAGTAGGTTTGCTTACCACTCCTCAGCCTTTTCTGCCTTGTCCCAGGCTTCGTAGAGTTCGATCAAGTTCTTAATAGACTCCTATGTGCGTGTATGGGTTTCACTGAGTTTAAGGCGTCGGCTTTGACCGCTCCAGAAAGCACCTTCATCAATGTGCTCTTGCCGGGACCGTATTCTCCCACCAGGGCCAGCACCTGGCCACCAGCTACCCTGATACCCACATCATCCAGTGCTACTGTTGCCCCGAAGCGCTTACAAATCCCCCACATTTCCAGCCGCACTGCCGGTTGGTCCGAATCTATTCGTTCAGCCATTTCTTGAAATCCGGCTCCAACAGATTCTTAATCTTCGGTTCATCCATATTTTCCGGAGTCGCCACTACCGAGCCGGTGTCGATTCGTTTGTCCACCTTCTGGCCGCGAAGGTGCGCCACAATTGTCTTAACCCCCAGGTAACCCATATTGATTGGATCCTGCAACACCAGCCCCTTGATATACCCTTTTCGCAG
Source organism: Planctomycetota bacterium (assembly GCA_043824065.1). GTDB lineage: Bacteria > Planctomycetota > Phycisphaerae > Sedimentisphaerales > Anaerobacaceae > NIOZ-UU13. Next base: position 6,925 of record JBDRTM010000257.1, read on the forward strand.
CGCCTGCACAAGCCGGTCGGAGCTGTCAAAACCCACATAGTCAACTTTGCCCACCAGACCGCTGTCCTCTAGCGCCCGCAGCATTCCAAACGTCGTTGACTCGTTCGGACAGAAGATTCCGTCAATGGTCAGCCCTCCGTCAGGCTTACGCAGCGGCGCCAACAGGTTTTCGCTTGCTATATAGGCACTTTCTGTGGTCGCCCCGCCGTACTGATTGGCGCTGACCACCTCGATTTCCGGGTATTTCTCTTTCAACACGTCCAGAAATCCTTGCTCCCGTTTCATCGAGCTGGCTGAGCCTTCGTGGCAACGCAGCATAATCACCTTTCCTTTTCCATGTAATATTTCGCCCAGACGTTCGCCGCCCTTTCTGCCGCCGATATAGTTGTCCGTTGCCACGAAACTGGTGTAATCCTGGCTCTTTAGCCCGCTGTCGATTATCACCACCGGGATACCGTTGTTTACAGCGTCCCTGACCGGCATCCGAAGTGCCGCATCGTCCAAAGGTGCAAGCACGATTCCTGAGACACCGCGTGTTACGAAATCTTCCACCACTCTGATTTGCGACTCTCTGTCATCTTCCTTAAGCGGCCCTTTCCATATAACCTCCACTTCCAGGCCGGAGTCATTTAATTCCTGCTCGGCCTTGACCGCCCCAGCGTGGATTGACTTCCAAAAGACGTGTGTCATCCCTTTGGGAATCACTGCTATACGATACTTGCCCTTGCTTTCTTCTTTCCGTTTACAACCGATTGCAATAAAAACAACAGCTATAGCGACGAATACAACTACTGCTAATGCTTTTTTCATAATTACCACTTCCTGAATCTTCGTTTTGACAACTCCAGTCTCTTTGCTCCGTCACGTGTGAGAGACCGTAACTCTACGTCAAAAACGACCATTGATTGATATCTCATTTTTCACAATAAATCGCCAGTAATCAGCGGTGAATAAAGTATATCCGCTCGACTGGGGATTACAAGTTGCCATTTCCTAAATAATCAACCTCGGATATAATTTTGATATAGTATGGTATGGAGTTTTTTCATTACCCAAAGGAGAAATTATGTTTTTGAACAAATTTATTCTAACGTTTGCTTTTTCCTCTATTTTGTTAGTTGCCGGTGAAAACGGAGACATGTCCAAAACTGCTCATGCTTTGGAAGTTGGAGTTGCAACGGTCGATATTACTCCACCACTGGGGATGCCTATGAGAGGATATGCCTCACGAAAAGAATTGTCTAATGGCATATGGGATTCTCTATATGCCAAATCAATCGTTTTGGATGATGGAAACAAGCGTGCTTCTTTGGTTGTCCTTGATCTCATTAGTCCGCCACCAAAAGAAGTTTGTGAACGCATCCGCCAGAAAGCGGAAAAAGAATTGAAAATTTCTACTATTCTTTTTTTAGCAATTCATACACATGCCGGTCCCGATCTGAAACCTGATCTTCCATCGAAAGAGAATCCTTGGCTACCCACACTTGAGAGAAATATATATGAAGTTATAAACAATGCTGCTTCATCGAAATCTCCTGTAACAGTTGAAATAGGGTACGGTTCAGCAGATATCTCATACGACCGGCGTGTGGTCAACCCGGATGGGACCGTTAAGATGCTGTGGAGTAATCCAGACAGGGAGGAGAACACTCCGGTCGATCAGACTGTTGGTGTTGCCGGTTTTAAGGGAACGGATGGCAAATGGATTGCTATCCTCGTTCATTATGCATGTCATCCGGTAGTTTTTGAGGGCTCGAATCTGAAATATTCTGCAGAATTTCCGGGCGTTATGCGTAAATATGTTGAGGAACGTCTTGGTGGTACTTGTCTTTACCTGCAAGGAGCCTGTGGCGAGATCAAT
>JBDRTM010000258.1:0-3204 GCA_043824065.1 Planctomycetota bacterium
GACAGGACAATTACAATGTGCCCAGAGTAGGGAAACCCGGGAAATGAAGAAGAGTGCCCATATTATACTCGGAGTTGTGATTCTGTTTGGTCCAATAAACTCATTTGGGCAAATACCTTAAGATTGCAGTATCTTGTCTGGTTTTTCACGAGTATCCGGCTGAGGTTTTTTTCAGTTATTCAGCTTGTCCCTAAGGGACGAGTAGTATGGCCTTGATTTCGCTTAATGATACTAAGCCGGAAGTAGCCAGCTTTATTTTTCCTTCGGGGTCGATAAAGAAACTGCTCGGGATGGCGTTTATGGTATTATACGGGCCCGGCAAAGTACCTTGGTCGAGCAGGACCGTATAATTGAGCTTCGCCTGGGTGACAAAGCTTTTCACCAGGTCCGGTTTCTCATTTGATATGGCCAGCATTGCCAATTTGTCCTCGCTGACTGTTTCTCGTAGTTCGATTAAATCTGGAATTTCCTTCCGACAGGACGGGCACCAGGTCGCCCAGAAAACAAGCAGAACCTTCTTGCCCTTGTAATCACTCAGTTTGTGTTCTTTGCCGTCTAAGTCAGTTAAAGCAAAGTCCGGCGCCGGCTTGCCATACCAGGCTGGGAAAGCTGGCCCCCAGGTTCTTGCGGCCTTGATAACGTCGTTGAGATTCACCTTCGGGCTGGTGGAAGGTGTGATGTCTATTGTTGCAGATTCGCTGGTAGTCTGGGCGACAGGCTCCGATGGCGTGGGTTCGGAGTTAGGTTGTTCGGTCTGGGATTGTTCGGCGGGCTGTTTTTTGCATCCTGGCCAGATTACTATTGACGCGAACATAATCGTAAAAACACTAACGCGTAGCCAAAAAGCTTTTTCTTTCTTTTGTTCGAACATTTTATGTTTCTCCTAAAAATATAGTGATTCAATAGTAACAATGTACCTCTTTTCTACTGTACCATCAAAACCAAAGTTCAAAAATTTATGATTTTGAGCGGCAAATACGAGAGCAGCTAAGAGTTCTACTCAAGCGGTAGTGGTTCTTTGTCCACCTGGGTCTTACGGTCGGCCTGGATGTGAGCGATTTCATCGGCGGCGGTGTGGACCTGGTCTTTGCCAACGTGAAGCGCAAAATCTATTGTGAAAAGACGGCTTTGATGCGGGGCAAGTTTGGGGACACGGCCGAAACGGCGCTCAATCGCTCTGTTGCGGGGAAAGCCGGTGCCCGGTTCCAGGCCTGTTACATACCCGTCCTCGTAGGCCGCAGGATTTTTCCAGAGCGTAAAAAAAGGTAACTGCTTGATGGAAAAGGCCATTGATACGGCTTTGTCGGCTGCGGCGTTACGAAGCATGACCTTCGTCCGGTCGTTCTTGTCAGCCCAGAGCCGCAGGCAATAAACCTGTTCGGGAAATCCCGGAATGGGGGCACGGTATAGGTTATAAGAGGAGACATCCGAGGCCGGATATTCGTTAATCGGCGTTACCTGACGCGCCGGAGCAACGAACTTTGCGCCTTTTTCCATCAGAGGTGTGCCGTAATTTGCGTGGTAAAGAATGCCGAATTCCTGTTCGACGGCGCTGCGGTTGGTTATCTTGTCCGAGATTCGGAGAGTGTTGGAACCCGGCACAGTTGATACTTCTGCCAATAGTTCGAGTTTTGGTCCGTGCATGCAGGTCTCATCGACCCTGCCGAGTATTCGGATACGATATGGTACCTGCCGTTCAACAATCACTTCCACCTGCGATGCCGGGGTGTTTCCAATCTTGCCGTGCAGCGTTAAATCCATCTTTGCCTTTTTGCCGGTGTTGTCGATAAATTCGTCGGTGCCGGGCCCGCCAAAGAACTCCAGTCCGCACCGGACCATCCATTCGTTAAAGCCTTCCAGCCAGCCCAGACCCTGGCGTGTATGCTGGTTGATGTATTTCGGGTGTACTAAGCCCTTCACCGGCGAATCCCAGCCGAGACGCAAATCTCCCATCAGGACCTCCTGGATGGACATCCCACGCGTAGGAACTACCGTAAAGCGAAGCTTGCCGTTGTTGACCTCAATGACCTCGACGCCCTCCTGTTTGCCCCCGTGAAGGACATACTTGCGAACCGACCAGGGAACGGGACAATCCGGGGTGATATTACGACTTGTGATATATAAGGTTTCCTTATAAATGTTTTGCTCGATGTCGGTGAGGACCACACGAAAGGGTTCGATGGCCCGGATTGGTGAAATCCCCAAAGTTAAAAATATAATAGAAGCCCATCTCAACATTTCTCCACCACCTTTCTAAGTGAGTTTATCTGACACATTCGGTTTGGTTTGCCAATAGCGACCCAGGTGCCCCATTACAAAGCTGCCTTTCAAGTATAGCAAATCGCATTGTTTGTGCAAGGGAGCTTTGCATTTGAAATTGGGTTTGATTGGGTTTGAATTGGGTTTGTTTTGACCAAGTGTCCAATCGCTTATATTTTCATAATCCATTGTATTATATGGTTTTATATTCATTTGTGCCTTTGCGAAATTGGGTTTGTTTTGCATAAAAAGTAGCTGGTTTGTAGAGGATTCTCGACAGATGTAGAGGGCGGAGGGCAGTTGACAGACGATAGACGACAGATGACAGATGACAGTTGCTACTCTCTGAAACATAAATCCGAAATCCTAAGCCCTAAATCCTAAACAAATCCAAATTACACAAAATTAAATGTTCAAAACGGTTCCCTGCCTAAGGCATGCAGGGAGTCGGGCCGGCGGGGTGCCTTATAGGCACGTAAATAACTGGAATCTCGATGCTCGTATAGCGTATAGCGTGACGAGATACTTTCATATTTCAAATCTCACATTTCAAATTGGCAATGAGATAGCCGTGATGCCTTATAGGCACGATTAAATTTAACTTGGGCGGCTTGCCCGATACGTGCGGTTCTCCGCTATGTCTATCGCCTGCTGGCGGTTTATGTTTGCCTTCTGGCAAATATACGGGGATTTTAACAATTTTTCAAACATAAGTCAACAAAAAAACAGCCAAAAAGCACTTTTTTTTAGCCACAGAGAGCACAGAGGACTCAGAGAATTCAATAATATTTTAACCACAGATTTCACAGATTACACTGATTTTATAGAAGCAGAGATCGCAGACAGATTTTAAGCAGCTTGGTGTTCTCGGCAAATTCTAATCCTAAAGCAAGCTTTATCATAGAACATTGCCTTCGTCCACAAGTCCAATACAATTGGCCTTAT
>JBDRTM010000259.1:0-4061 GCA_043824065.1 Planctomycetota bacterium
GCCTTTAGCCCTGAGCGAAGTCGAAGGGGAAGCATCTGGTATTAGAAAAGGATTAGAGATTCTTCGCTACACTCCGTTCCGCTCAGACTTGTCCTTGAGCGAAGCGAAGGAATGACATTCGGATTATTTTGTTAGAAACTCTTAGTTCACGCCAGACCGGTGCGGGGTGGCCGGTCTCAGTTATGGATGATACACTTTTGCAACAATTGACCCCTTCGCAAAGAAAAGCTGCCTTTCACGTTGAAGGGCCGCTGCTTGTCCTTGCCGGCCCCGGCAGCGGTAAAACCCGCGTAATCACATATCGCATCGCAGCGCTTATAGAATCAGGCATTCGGCCATACAATATTTGCGCAATAACTTTCACTAACAAGGCCGCCGAGGAGATGCGCCAAAGGGCATTTGCCCTTGGTGCCAGTGCCGGTGCGCATATTAGCACCTATCACTCGTTATGTGTCAGAATTCTTCGCCGATATGCAGACAAAGCCGGTATAAACTCCAGCTTTAGTGTCTATGACGCTGCCGACCAGACCAGATGTATCAAACTGGCCATCAAAGGTTGCGAGCTTGATACAACGAACTTTTCTCCTGCCCGAATGCTCGATGCGATTTCCACCCTGAAAAACAAGCTGATAGATGCCGAATCTTTTAAGAACAACGCCGACGATTTTTTCTCCAAGACATTAGCTGGAATATATCTGGGCTATCAGCGTATCCTGAGCGAACGAAACGGCCTGGATTTTGACGATTTACTGATGAAGACAGCTTTTTTATTGGGGGACTGTCCCGATGTTTGCCGCGAGCTTGGTGAACGTTTCAAATTCCTGTTAATCGACGAATACCAGGACACGAACCACGCCCAGTATAAAATCGCCAAAGCCCTTGTTTCGCAGCACAATAATATTTGCGCAACCGGCGACCCGGACCAGTCCATCTACCGCTGGCGGGGGGCTGACATCCGCAACATATTGGCCTTTGAAAACGATTGGCCCGACGCCACAATTGTCAAACTCGAAGAGAATTTTCGCAGTACCGCAAACATCCTCGCTTTGGCCGACAATTTGATTGCATTTAACCGAAATCGCAAAGAAAAAAAGCTTATCCCAACAAAGCCGCCTGCCGGGGATGTCGTCGTAGGCGTCTTCGAGGATGAAACCGAAGAGGCACAGGCCGTTGTCCGACAGGTAAAAGAGCTGACTGAAAAAGGCGTTTGTCTCAAAGATATGGCTGTGTTCTATCGTGTTAACGCTATGAGCCGTGTGCTCGAAGAGGCATTTGTCCAAAATAAGATACCCTATCAGGTTGTCCGGGGCGTGGAATTCTACAGGAGAAAAGAAATCCGCGACCTGCTTGCCTATTTGAAAGTCCTTGTCAACCCTGATGATGAAATCGCGCTGCTGCGCATCATAAACACACCCGCTCGCGGTATAGGAAAGGTAACGACAGATAGAGTTCGTGCCTACGCCGCCCGGAATGGAATCAATCTTTTTAAAGCGCTGAAGAAGACAGAGCATATCGAATCTCTTTCCAAGGCCGCAAAGGCAAAGCTCGCTGTCTTTGCCAATATGCTCGAACAGTTCAAAAAAGACATCGCCGGCCGGGTCGCACCGCTTGCCGAACGTGTCTTTGTCGAATCGGGATTAGAGCAATCTCTCCGAGCAGCCGGCCCCGAGGGCCAAAACGCACTGGAAAACATCAGCGAGCTGATAAACGCCGTTGGGCAATATGACCAGGCGACAGAGGAGCCCTCTTTGGTCGATTATCTTCAGCAAATATCTCTCTTCAGCGACACCGATGCATACGACAACTCCAGCGATCGCGTTGCGCTTATGACCCTGCACGCCGCAAAAGGCCTCGAGTTTGAAAACGTCTTCATCGTCGGCCTCGAAGACGGCATACTACCTCATGAACGGAGCAACGCTGCCGAAGACCAAGACGAGCTGGAAGAGGAGCGCAGACTATTTTTTGTCGGTATAACCCGTGCCAAAACCGGCTTGAATATTAGTTACGCCCGATACCGGACCGTGCGAGGCCAGATGCTGCGAACAATACCGTCGCAGTTTCTTTTTGAACTTGGCCGGGACATTACCGAACAAGCTGAAGAAGACGAATATTACGATGATAATCACCAAATCAGCCAGGCTATGCCTCATTTTAAGACAGGCCAATTAGTACGACACAAATCTTTCGGCCTTGGTAGGGTCAAAGAGTTTATTGATATGGGCGAAAACAGCGTCGTAGTAGTCAAATTTAATACGGGACAGACAAAATCGTTAATGGTAAAATACGCCGAACTCTTAAAGATGTAAAACCCTGAGGAGAATCAAAATGGCAGGCCAAAAACGTTTTACCAAGGCGATTTTATTACTATTGACCCTATTAACTTCTATTGTAATCACCCCGACTCTGGCAGCTTCGACGGTGAAGATATGGGAGGAGCCGCTGGTGGTTCCTACTTATGAGGTGGGTAAACCGGACCCAAATCCAAGGTTTTATACCGGCAGGACATATCAAGGGGCACAAGGGCGAGTATATCCTTATCCGATGCTGGATGTGTTGACCGACAGCCGTAAGGACAAAACTTACCAGGCCGTTTATCTTGAAAATGAGTATGTGAAGATTTGTGTTCTTCCGGAAATCGGCGGTCGCGTTTTTTCCGCATTAGACAAAACCAACGACTATGATTTTCTTTATCGCCAGCACGTAATCAAACCGGCCCTTATAGGAATGCTGGGCGCGTGGATCTCCGGCGGTATAGAATGGTGCATCCCTCACCACCACAGAGCGACAACTTTTATGCCTGTTGACTACACGCTGCAAGAGAACCCTGATGGCAGCAAGACTGTGTGGGTAGGCGAGATAGAGCTTCGGCATCGAATGAAATGGGTGATAGGTATAACCATCTTCCCTGGAAAATCCTATATGGAAGCGACTATTAAGATTATTAACCGGACGCCGTTTGTCAATTCTATTCTTTGCTGGGCAAATGTTGCGGTCCATGCAAACGAACAGTACCAGGTAATCTTTCCTCCGGGCACGGAGTATGCTACTTACCACGGGAAGAACCAGTTTGCACGTTGGCCGATTTCAAACGAATCTTACTCAGGGGTGGATTACACAAGAGGGGTGGACCTAAGCTGGTGGAAAAATCATCCATCGCCAATATCGTTCTTTGCCTGGAACTATACAGACGACTTTTTTGCAGGCTATGACCACGGTAAAGAAGCAGGTACTGTTTATGTGGCCAACCATCACATTGCCCCGGGGAAAAAATTATGGGAATGGGGCCCCGGCCCTCGTGGCCAAATGTGGGATAAAATCCTGACCGAAACCGACGGCCCTTACATAGAAATCATGGCCGGGGCGTATTCAGACAATCAACCCGATTATAGCTGGATACAGCCTTATGAAGTCAAAATTATTAAGGAGTACTGGTATCCTATCCGAAAAATAGCAGGCGTGAAGAACGCCAACCTCAAGGCCGCTGTAAATCTGGAGGTGACAGAGAAAAATACCGCTAAAATAGGATTCAACACAACATCAGCCTATAAAAATGCACTGGCGCTGCTGACCGTTGATGATAAGGTGATTTTCAAGCAGCGGATAGACATAAGGCCGGACAGACCATTCTGCAAAGAGGTTGCTCTTGCCGCCGGGATTAGAGAGAAAGATTTGCGAGTTTCGCTGCTGTCCTCTACTAACGAAGAGCTCATAGCGTACACACCCGTTGAGAAGGAAGGGGCCCCGATGCCCAAGCCGGTAGAACGTCCGCCGGCCCCCGAAGATATCAAAACAGTTGAAGAGCTTTATCTCACAGGCCAACGTCTGGATCAATTTCACAGCGCAGCTCTTGAGCCTTATCCCTATTACGAAGAGGCATTAAAACGAGACCCTTACGACTCACGGGTCAACACGGAGCTTGGCATCCTCTACTGCAAGAGGGGGATGTTCGAAGAAGCAGAAGAGAAACTCAGGCAAGCCATCAAACGCGTTACGAAAAATTATACCAGCCCGAAAAACGGTCAGGCCCACTACTATTTGGGGCTGGCTTTGAAGTTTCAGGG
>JBDRTM010000260.1:0-4675 GCA_043824065.1 Planctomycetota bacterium
CCAAATGCTCCTCGGCACTGAGCCACGATTCGATAGCGAGAAACACGCCGGCTTCTTCCGCTTTCGCAGCCACCCGCTTGAGCCGTTCAACTACAACGTCTTTGCCCTTCTTGTCGTTTCGCAAATCACCGTTGCCGAAAAAGGCCAAGAGAACAACCTTGACACCCAATGCCTTGCAGACGTCAATGCCTTCGGCAACCCACTGCTCAGCCCGCGGGTCGCTCTTATAAGGAACGTTATTGAGAACACCCATAGCCATTGACGCAATCTGCATATCCTGTTTGCGTGCCTCATCGAGAAAACGCCTCTGCAAATCGGTATCGAACAACGGCAGCGTATCTTCTCCCCTTCCAAAATCCACCTGCACACCATCAAGTCCTATCCGCTTGGCCGCCTCAAGCGAAGCCGGATCCGCCGTCTTCCTTATTGTCCAGTCACAGACCGCGAGCTTAAAACCACGAGGTGTTTCTTTCCCCGCTTCGGCAAATGGTCTGCACGAAGCAGCCACAGTCAATCCCGCCAGCGCCCGCGCGCTATTGACCAACATCCGCCGTCGAGTTATACCTGAGTGTTTCATTTGCATATCTCCACAAATATATGAAAGAAAACCATCCCGATATTTTTGCGCTCAATTCCCTACGCTTTCGCACCTTTAAGGTTGGCATCAAGTTTCTCCTGGCTCTTGAGCAGCCGCTTCCAGGTTACTTTACGCCCCGTGTATGCTGCGGTCCGGCCAAGGATTGTTACAAGATTGCTGCGGACACTCGGCGCAACGGTCGGATTATCGAAATTTCCATCGGTAATATCCTTATGGAAAGTTGCAATGTTGGTAACTGCGCCATCCTTATATATGCCGGGGCTTTTGCCGCCGCGGTAGAAGTTTTCACCACGAATAATCACCTGTCCGCCGTATTCCGTCTCGAGCACGCCCTTGGAGCCGAACATACGATTCCTAATACCTTCGGGCTGAGTGCCGTGACCCTCGATCTGCCTTGAACTGAACGTAATACCAATCTTGTTCGGATACTCAAAGAGAAGCGTGAAGTGGTCGTTGCAGGTCCCAACAGGACGAACCGTCCGGCCGCCCGTCCCAACCGCATAAACAGGCTCGGTGTCCATAATCCAGCTCATCACGTCGAGCGTGTGGATATTTTGTTCGGTAATGATGTCACCGGACAGTATTCTATCCAATCCCCATGCCCGCAAACGGCTCTCGGAATCATCCGGATTATTCCGCCATGTATCGTACCTACGCTTGAACGGACAGCCTGCGTGGTAAATCGACTCACCAAAAGCAAACTTCCCCAGCGCACCTTCGCGGACTCGTTTAAGCGCCTCGCAGTAGAACTTATCGGCCCGGGTCTGGAAATCCACAAGGAAGCACAGCTTCTTACTCGATGCCTTCCTGCCGCTTGCGCCTATACTTTGGCAGCCCGGCACGTCCACAGCGATTGGCTTGGCGACATATACATGCTTACCGGCGTCCACGCCGGCCGCGGCCTGCTCCGGATGGAAATACGGCGGACTCTCTACCGCCACCGCATCCACCTTTTCTATGAGCTTGCGGTAACCGGATAGACCGCTGTATCGGCGGGACTGGGGCACATCGAATTTCCCGCCGCAATTATCAATCCTGTCCTGGAAATAATCTGAAACTGCAACGATATTGTATCCGCCATGCTCTTTAAATAGACCGGTTATCCACGTCCCCCTGCCGCCGCAGCCGATTATCCCCAGGTCAATCCTCGAGTTGGCAGCGTAGCCGCGGACAAGCCTGGGTTTGACCACTGTAAACGACAGGGCCGCCGCACCGGCACCGGCAATGAACCCACGACGAGTAATCCGCCCAGCGTCCTTATTTACAACTGAAGTTTTGCATTTTTCCGACATTTTGTAGTCCTCCTTTCGTAAGGGAATACGTCATAAGAAGCGATTGCTCTTATGTGTTTGTTCGATTATCTTTCGTGTCTCCGTCCCAATACACACCGGACGTCTCTGCTCCATTGTAATCTCCAGAGGCAGATGTGCAATTCTAATTCCGACGCCGATAAAGTATTATCGTCGTATGTTAGTATTATAATCCTATACCGATCCAAGCTCCTTCAGTAATCGCACTGCTGCATCCACCATCATTTCGCCCCCTCCGGGAGCAATCCGCGAGTTGACCGTCTCGTAACTACCTTCGGCGAATGCCTTCTTGGTTGGAATGTAACCGGGAGCGTCCTGGCACAGTTCGATTACCAGCGTGGTCGCATACGGACTGGCGCGTTTTATAGCAAGACCTAAATCAACAAAAACCTCACCCGGCAGCCCGACGACGGCCACGTCATGGCTCAGCCGAAAGACCTGGACCTCAAGCCCAATCGTCCCGCCGGGACGCATCTCGAGCGCTAATATCTTATAAGCCTCGACCTGTTTGATAAACGAAAGCTCACTCGTACCAACCTTCTTTATATTCTCACGGGCCCAGGCAACCTTCTCCGGCCCATAACGTTGAAGCGGCACCTGGACGACTTCGCTTCGCACCGCAAGTGCCGGCTCGGTGACAGTCTCCAGATATCCTGCTTTCGCATTCACTGTTTCAGCTAACGTTTTCCCGATGAAGCCAGTCTTCAATCGCTCCTTTTTCGTAACATCGATGTGGTTGATGTCGCCGCACGTGCCTGTGCCGAACAGCAGGACAAATTTGTCGCCATATATCTCGCGGAGCGCTTGCTCCAGATAATAAGGATAGTCGGCTGCATACTTGGTTCCGCCGACAGTGTCGAGGTGAAGGGTGAAGTTTACAAGCGCTGCGGCGGCACTATCGCTGCCGGCCTCGTTGAAAAACACAATCCCAACCTCTGGGTCAATTGGGCCTGCGACACGGACAATATCAGGGTTCAGAATACCGGGATTAAACCGGACGGTCCCGTTTTTCATGTAGAACCGCCGATTGAATGAGAGACCTTTCTGTTCGGCCACTCCGGCTTTGAGTCGAACAGGCTTTGCCACCGCGTCAGCCTGCGTTATTGCCTTGACGATTTTCGCTACCAGCTCAGACGAGTAATCTACCTTCTCGTATGGGTCGCTGCCGAGCTTAGCCACTGCCAGGTCGTGTAAGTATTTTCTCAGGGCACCAAAGTAGAGCGGTCCAGTGTGGCTATGCGTAGCGGCAAGGAGTATATTCGCGGCCGGTATGCCAGACTGTTTGGCGACCTGCCGACGAACACGCGAAGAAACATCGAGCGACAGACCGATGATGTCGCAGAAGACCAAAGCTGCACTTTCGCTACCCTGACGAAGGACAATGGCCTTGGCGCAAAGCGGATTCGACGTGCCGGTGCTCAACCGCTCACGAAAATATCCACTCATGCGATAACCAACCGGCGGGGTTATATCAGTAACCGCCAGACCCGCGGTCAGCTCAGAAACGTTAACAGACTTCTTACGTGAAGACGATGTCTTCTGACCGGTCAGCTCTTCTAAGAATACTCGGGTCTTTCGGGCCTGGACTAAAGTTTGCTCGGCGTCTCCTCGGTCAAGGCATTCTATGACCAGCGGACCATGTGTAAAGCCGCCCTTCTTAAGGCGGGCAAGGACCGCAGGAAAATCCACTTGCCCCGTCCCCGGCGTTACTGAGACGTCCTTCGGATGCTTGTAATCCTTGACGCACATACCCACCACAAGCCCATCAACAGTAGCTGCATCATCAACCGGGTCGAGCTTGCCGTCCGAGTAGAAAAAGATATTGCCCGGGTCGTACCAGATGCGGAAATTCTTGTGGCCGACCATTTCAATGGTCTTGCGGCACTGCGGCCCGGTGGCATTGAGACCGCCGTGCGGCTTGATGCTGATACCGACGCCTTTCTCGGCGGCGTAACCGCAGCATTCGGCAATCGCCTTGTAATATACCTTGTAAAGCTTCTCATTACCGGTCCCGCCCATTAGCAGGTTCTTAGCATCACAGGCGGCGCAGTTGTCGATGAGTTTCTTCAGGCCCTCGATGCCCGCCTTAAGTGACTTTGCCACCGGGATTCCACCACCATACACCGACAGTACTCCCAGGCTGCGTTTCTTAATCTCCTGCCCGACCCGCTCTGCCTCTTCGAGCGTGGTGTCAACCGAAATTATCAGCCCGGTTTTAGACTTGGTCGTCATCAGGCCGGCATATTTAAAACCCGCCTCGGCGATGGCATCAAGCGCCACACGATAATCATAATTGGCCCACGGACGGGTGTAGCAGCCGATTTGCCAGGGGCCATCAGTCGCAGGTCCCGCCGTCGCTGATGTGCTTGATGTTGCAGCACAGGAGGCCGCTAAGCCTGCCGCGCCAAGTTTAAGAGTCCGGTCAAGGAAGCGCCGCCGGGACAGTTCTTCAAAAGAGTTCATCCGTATTTTCTCCTTATTTAAGGTTCAACTGCAAAAAAGTTGGTGGGCTGATAAGAAATAAACCCTGTAACTCTTTTGGATTTAACGCTTTAAGGCAACAGCATGAATGGGTATAATGCCACCGCCATCGGGAAGGATAGAGCAATGCGCCGAAGCGACCCGAGCGCCCTGATGGTGGCATACAGCCCCTGCTTTTGCAGGGATAAACTCCGGGCGGTATCTTCAACGGTGCCGCCCACTTATGACATTATGCTGGTGCCCAAAAAGCGATAAATCCTTTTATAATCATGTGTTAATCAACCAA
>JBDRTM010000261.1:0-14701 GCA_043824065.1 Planctomycetota bacterium
CAAAGCTGTTGACTACGCCCCGGAATCTGTTGAGGCACTGGCGCATCGTGCACGGTTCTACCGCGCAACACAGGACATTTCCGGCATGAGTGAGGAAGACATGCTGGCAGCCGCTCGCAAAGACCTCGAGGCAGCCGACGATCTTGGCACAGACAACCCCCGAATCCGCTTGTTCTTATGTGCGGAATGGATGGCACACGGCGAGCTTGACCGGGCTTCAAGCCAACTGCAGGCTGCTGAGAGTCTCCCGCAGGAAACATTAGAGGAACACTTTTTCGATATAAATAACTGGACCGTAACAAGATTTCTCTTAGCTTCGGAACTGGCGATACGGAGGGAGGCCACAACCGAAGGTGCCTCTCTGGCCGATGAAACGCTGATAGTGCTGAAAGAAAGAAGACATAGGGTCCAAGTTCTCCCGTCTGCTATCGGGCTTTATATTGCCGCAGGTAAGGTTCTGGAGGCGCGGCGTTGTCTTGACGAGTATCTTGACACCATGTATACCCAGGAAGGGGCAGCGGAGCCCAAGCTGAGGCTCGCCTACCTGCAGGCCTTAGTGGCGAAATCCGAGGAAAGACCATACGTTGTCATCGATGTTCTGCAACCGGCCGTTGTGGGTGATGCCTCTCGTCCCGAACTGTGGCAGCTATTGGCAGAGGCCTTCAGTCGAACAGATCAGACCAGACGGGCGGTCAGCGCCCTGATAAAATATCTTCGTTTTCATCCACGAGATCCGGAAATGACACTGCAGCTGGCGAAAGAGTACCTCAAGCTGCGAGACTGGAACAGGGCATTTCAAACCGTGCGGCTGGCGGAGCCTCTGGATCCCACGGACATTATCATCAGACTGCTTCGCATCGAGGCGAGCATTTACTTAGCTGTCGAGCAGAGTTACACAATAAACACGGCAAGGCTCGAAGGGTTGTCAACTGAATTGGCAGAATTGCGCAAGGAGAATCCTGATCGAGTTGATATTCGCATATTGCAGGCCATCATCGCTGTTTATCTTGAGAAGCCTGAGGAGGCTGAAAGGGAGCTGAAGCTGGCCATTGAAGAGTGTAAGGAACCACTAAGGGCTGAGATGCAGCTTGTAAGGCACTATTACAGAACCAAACGTATGACCGAAGCGGTCAGCATCTGCAAGACTGCCTGCGAGAGTCATTCCGAGGTTGCCGAGCCCTGGCTTTCTCTGTCAGGCCTTTATGCGGCAGATGCAGACTATGACACAGCCCGCAGCTGCCTCAGACAAGGGCTGGATGCCGCAATCGGCCGGTGGGAAAAGCGGTCTCTATCGATAAGGCTTGCCTTGGTGGAGCTTTTGTATGCGGATCGGGCCACTGGGATAAGTCTTCTGAGTGAGGTTGCAGCGCAAGATGAACAGGAAATCCGTGCTCGCTCGCTGCTTCTGGGCATCCGCGAAGTCCAGGAGGACCAGGCAAGAGCCGAAAAATTAGTCGGAGAATTACGAGAGGCCGAGGGGGAAAGCGGGCTTTTATGGCGCCTGCATCAGGCGGACATGTGGCTTTTGTCCGATGACTGGCGTTCGAAGCAGCCGGATATTGTTAGCTACCTTCAATACTGCATTAATTCAGACCCTGAGTGGTCGGCACCGGCATTACTCCTGGTGAAAATGTATGAGAAGCTGGAGGACGTCAGACGTGTCGAAGATATATGCCGGCAAGCGCTTACCAGGAATCCTTCGGCTACTGACGTGGCAGACACATTGGTAAGTCTCCTTGAAAAACAAGGCCGCTTTTCGGATGCCGAGAAGGTCCTCCAGCAGATTGAAACGAACCCCCGGGTTGCCAGTGCGTGGTATGTCCGAATGGCCCTTAGAGCGGGGGACTTTTCCCGGGCAATCGACGAGTTGAAACTCAGGGCGTCCAATGACGACCGGGATGCTAACTCACGAATACTTCTGGCGCGGCTGGTCTACTGGCAAACCAGGGATGCGGACCAGGCTTTTGCGTACCTGAAGGAAGCCGAAGCGATAACGTCGGGCTCCATGGCGCTAATAGCGGCAAGAGTGTCAATCCTAAGGGCAGAAGGTCAAGCCGAAGAGGCCCAGCGAATCCTTAATGATTATGTGGCGAATAGTGATGTCTTCGGTGCCTATATGATGCGGGCGGCATACTTAGCTAATGAAGGTGAATTTGAACGTGCCGAGAAGGACTACAGGAAGCTGACAACCTTCGCCGAGCAAGGCGCAATAGGTTATGAGCTGTTAAGCAACTTCTACGCCAATCCGAAGAATAAGCAACTCGATAAAGCTATAGAGGCACTTGAAGAGGGTTTGGATGTATATCCTGAAGATTTGAGATTGAAGCGAAGACTGATGAAGACATTGTTACTGCCGGGGCCTGGACAAGACCGACAGAGGGCACTTGAAATCCTTGCAGCACTTGAAGAACGACTGCCGCAGGATCCCGAGCTGATGAAGCTCCGAGCTCTGCAAATTTTAGAGGAATCGACACCACAGTCACTTAAGACTGCCAGGGAGAAGCTGGAAAATGTTATCAGACTGGAACCGACAGCGGTTGATGCGCATCTTGTGCTGATTGGTATTGCGATGCAGGAAGGAGAATACGAGAGAGCCCGCGATTGTGCGATTCGGGCTGTTGGCTCCAACCCAGAGAACCTGGCACTGCTGTCGGCCAGAGGCAGGGCTGAGCTTGCAATGAAGAATACACAGATGGCGGGGCAATTAGCTCATCTGGTTCTTCAGAAAGACCCGAACAATACTGAAGCCCAAGACCTGCTCGTGGCATCCGCGCTGAGTAGCAGGGATAGCAGCCTTCTTGAGGAGGCCCGGACGCTGATCGAATCTGCGGCCGGCAGCGACCCCACGGACGAAAAGCTGCTGCTTTCGCGGGCACGTGTTTTGGTTTCCATGGAACTGCCTCAGATTGCGATTCCTGAGCTGGAGGCCTATTGCCAAACAAAGGAAGGAAGCAGCAGTGTTGCCGCAATTGTGACACTTGCTGACCTGTATCGTCTCTCCGGTGACATGGACAAGTCAAAACAAAGGATTGAGCAGGCGGAACGGGTGGACCCGAACAATCAAGTTGTTATCCATGCCCGATTTGTATGGCTGGTAGCGCAGAACCGATTCGAGGAGCTTGCGGAAATCAGTTCTGCATATCTTTCGGCCAAAGAGCAGAATCCAACGACACTTGTGAGGGCCGCATCGGTCTTAGCCGCATTGGATTCGATGACACTCAAAAAAGAGGGATTAAAGCTATTTGAGCATGCTGTTACCCTATCGCCGACATCGAAAAATGCACGCCTGGGTTTGGCTTCCACCCTCTATCAGACAGGAAATGCCGAGCGTGCAGAGAAAATCTACCGGGAATTGCTCGAGCAGTACCCAAATGAAATACAAATTCTCAACGACCTTGCATGGATTCTTCAAGAGCATTATCATCGCTACGCCGCTGCGCTGGAGCTGGCGAATAGAGGCTTAAGACTTGAGCCCGATGAGTTGCATCTTCTTGATACGAGGGGTACGATTCTGTCGAACCTGGCGGACCGGCTTGCCGACGCGAGGAACGACTTTGAAAGACTTGTAGAATTATCAACCTCTGATACTCGGGAGCAAGCAAAGGCACTTCTACAGCTCGGCCGCATTTGTGCAAAACTCAATGACCTTGTTCAAGCAAAACAGCACCTGAAGAACGCATTGGAGATTGACCGAAAAATTGACGTATTCACACCTGACGAACGGTCGGAGATCACGAGAATTGTCCAGAGAAGTGGTACGCAAGCTGTTAACAAATAATATGACTTCGAGTAAGATCGGGCCGGACAAGCCGCATAAGTGACCTGTTAGAAATTCGTGAACCTTAGCCATTTT
Organism: Planctomycetota bacterium; assembly: GCA_043824065.1. GTDB lineage: Bacteria > Planctomycetota > Phycisphaerae > Sedimentisphaerales > Anaerobacaceae > NIOZ-UU13. The sequence goes on from JBDRTM010000261.1 coordinate 3,854, forward strand.
AACAATATCGATCGTAATTATAGAGTTTTTTCAATAAATTTCATGCAACTCGAGCTTTTAGGGCGAAGTTGCATTTGATTCGTCGTGAAAATTTTTTATTTTTTTGAGAAAAGACTTGATTTTATGGGACCCTATGCCTATAATGTAAGGGTTTAACGGTACAGCCTAAAGCAGTGCCATGAACAATAGAGGCACCAAGTTTTTTCGAGGAGGTCGAAAATGTCAATTACACGCACGACATTACGTCGTATGAGTTTTCTGAGTCTCGTTCTTGTCTTCCTGCTTATTCTGTCAACAGAGGCTCAAGCAGACTTGTATGGTTTTGAGGCTGTCAGCTGGAATTCGCCTGCTGCGGACGCGATGGCGGCGCAGCTTTCACTTGAATTAGTCGATTTGGGAATAGCTAATCCCGGGGACCCTTATCAGGTGGAATTTATTTTCAAGAATAACATTGCTCCTTATACTGCTACAGACCCTTTAGACCCTGTGTTGGGTATAATTACAGGGCTGGCTTTTGAAGACGGGGCACTGTTTGACATGGGGGTGATTAACCATTACCCTGATCCTTTGGATAGTGGGTCCGTGGTAAGTTTTGTGGAAGATCCTACGCCACCGACCGGTACTTGGGGGCTGGGTTTTGATACAACACATTTTTTTAGGGCTGACGCTACGCCGCCGCCTCCAACAGATGGAGTGAACCCCTATGAGGCTGTGGGAATAGAGTTTGATCTTATAGCTGGTAAGACTTATCAACATGTCATTGACGCAATCAACCAGGGTTTTACAGGACCAATCGTCATAGGAGAGAGTTTGCGAATCGGAATACACGTCCAGAATCTCGATCCGGATGGGGACCGCAGTGACGCGTACATCATGACTCCGATTCCAGCTTCCGTGGTTCTTGGTATGCTCGGTTTGGGTGTAGCTGGCTTGAAATTGCGTAAATTTGCATGAGAGCCTTATAGCGGGCAATCATATAGTCAGTGGCAAAAATGGGGGCAAGCCGCAGGTCAAGAATGTGCTAATCTAAATATCAGACCCTTTACAGATCTGTCTATTTTTCTCCACAAGAGCATTTATGAAGATACTAAATGTAGTTGGTGCCAGGCCGAATTTCATGAAAATAGCGCCGTTGTTGGCTGAATACAGCCGGCACGAGAACATTCATGCAATTCTTGTCCACACGGGTCAGCACTACGACGAGATAATGAGTAACCTCTTCTTCAGCGAATTGGGTATTCCCAAGCCCGATATCAATCTGGAGGTGGGTTCCGGCAGCCATGCAGTACAGACCGCCGAGATTATGAAGAGGTTTGAGCCGGTTCTCATCGACCATAAACCAGATGCGGTTGTGGTGGTAGGTGATGTGAACAGTACTATTGCCTGTGGCCTTGTGGGAACAAAACTCGGGATAAAGCTTGCTCATGTAGAGGCAGGACTGCGCAGTTTCGACCGCTCTATGCCGGAGGAAATAAATCGAGTACTGACGGATTCGATCAGCGATTTGCTTTTCTGTACAGAACAAAGCGGCGTGAATAACCTTCTCAAAGAAGGAGTCTCCCCAAAAAGAATCCACATGGTCGGCCATGTCATGATTGATACACTATTGAGAAATGAGGAAAAAGCTAAGAAGTCAAATATCTTAAGCCTATTAAATCTTAACGGAGAAGATTTTGCAGTTCTTACTTTGCACCGTCCCTCAAACGTTGATGACCCCGTTGTTTTTGGGAGGATTCTTGACGCCCTTATAATCATACAGAATGATATGCCTGTAATTTTCCCCGTCCATCCTCGTGCCCGAAAGAACCTGATGTCGTGCTCGCTCGGTAAACGTGTCGAAGAAATGTCTGGCTTGCGTTTGACCAACCCTTTGGGGTACCTGGACTTTCTGAAATTGATGTCTAATGCAAAAGTGGTACTGACTGATTCAGGAGGAATACAGGAAGAGACGACTATTTTGCAGATTCCCTGCCTCACGCTACGAGACAACACCGAGCGCCCAATCACAACCAAGCTCGGCACCAACCAAGTTGTCGGAACTAATCCCACAACGATCATCCAGGCCTATAGGCGAGCTGTGAACGGTGATTGGCGTAAGCCCGTGATACCCCCACTTTGGGATGGCCGTGCTGCCGAGCGCATTGTAAAAACCCTTCTCGAAGAACTCTAATGTTTGAAACCCGTTTCAACATCAAGTTGCTGACAACTGCGATACTTTTTACTGCGGCTGTTCTTGTCTTTTCCCATCTACCTCAAGGGACAATTCCATCCCCGTTGCAAAAAGATGGTGTTGACAAGCTTCAACATGTTTTGGCGTACGGAGTAATTACATTCCTTTTTCTCATCTCGTTTTTCACTTCAAGCCCTTTCTCTGACTGAATGGTTTGTCTGATCAACTATCCGCCGACCAGATTGAGGGCCTATTTAATGTCCCATAAAAATGTGCGAAGAATGTTGTACGTTATCATTTAAAGAAGTGTAAAGAACGTGTCGAATACAGGAGGTAACGTTAATGTACCGCGAAGCGACTCAGTTTACGGAGAGAATATATTGCACTCGAACCAACATCGGCCAGTCGAACCATCGATTGAGGGCACGACACGTTTTGTGCGAGCGCGTGTGAACGCGCCTGAGAGACAAACTTCGAATGGTTCCCCTAACGAACGCAGCTTCGACATCGCCGTCAAGCCGGTAAGAGGAGCGAGTGGTCCCCGTAAATACGTCGGTTGGATAGTCCTGGCCGCATACTCGCTATTCCTCGTATACCGGGCCCTGCATCATGGCGAAGGCGGTGACATTGCGAACGTCCCCGTGTGGGAGCTACAAGACTCACGCCGGCTTCTCGGGTGGATTGGCGGGCTTGTCCTCAAGGGTTTCTGTGAGTTCGCGTATTTCGTTCCTGTTGGCTTTATCGCCACCATGGTTGTTCCCCGTGGTTTGGGGTGGTTTCGCCGGTTTCCGATCAGTCTTCCCGCCCTGGTGCTGGGAAGTACACTCGCGGTGCTGGTGCGCACCGTCGAGATTGGCTGGTCGTGGCATTTGGCTGTAGTAGTCGGTCTGGCGCTTCCCTTGCTTGGCTGCCTCTTCGGAACGTGGATGGGCACAACATGGCTTCGCGGCTGGCGGGCTCGTCTTTGGTTCCTGCCGAAGATTGCTTTGCTGGCTTTCCTGGCTGCTCTTTGCACCAGCATCATTCTGTGGCTGTCAGTGGAAGAGAAGCCTTTGCCTTTTGAAGCAGTTCGCGTGACTTCTGCTGAGAAGCGACGGCTTGTCCATCTCATTCGCAGCAAGAGTCCGAGATCTATGGAAGAGGGCCAGACCCACACCTTGCGCTTGACGGAACACGACATCAACGTCTTGCTCTCCTGGGGTCTCTCGCTCGTATCGCCAAACCGGAAAGCGAAGGTCAGCCTGGCACGCGAATCGGCTTCGCTCTCCGTGTCCGTTGGTGTGGCGCTCGGCGGAGGAAAAACTCGCTACCTGAACTTAGTAGTGACTGGCGGCTCAGGAATTGAAGAGGATATCACGAGCTTGAATGTGGACCGGTGCCGGATAGGTTCCTTGGAAACCCCGCGCTGGCTTCTCAATCTCCTTTCCCCTGCCGTAAAATCGCTGCTTAGCAATGACCGACGTTCGAAGCCGTTTCTCGATGCCATCAGGGGGCTGACGTTCAAACCAGATTCGATCGAAGTCACCTACAGTCGCCTGCGCCTGACCCCCGGATTTCGGGAGGACCTTTTCGGCCCGGCCAATGCGAGCGAGGATATGCTCGCGTCCACGCGGGCTCAAGTGGATCACCTTCTCGCTGTTGTCAGCCAATTACCTCATAAGCGACCTGGCTTCGGCATGTGCTTCGAGACCGTATTTTCTCTTGCCCGCGAGCGCTCCGCCGAGAGAGATCCGGTTACCGAGAACCGGGCGGGTATCTTCGCACTCGGGATGCTTCTGGGTCATCATCGCGTCGAAGAATTCCTGGGACCGGTCCTTACTGACCACGATAATGGCGCCGCTCGACAGGTCCTACGCCGCGTTGTTCTTCGCGGGCGATCCGACTGGACCAGGCATTTTTGCCTGAGCGCAGCGATCACCCTACTTTCCGCCGAGGTCGTGAGTGATGCCGCTGGCCTGCTCAAGGAAGAGATCGATGCCGACATAGGCGGAAGTGGTTTCTCGTTCGCCGATCTGCTCGCGGACCGGGCCGGCACCACATTTGCTGACTGGGCAACTCGCGACGAGGCGGCTGCCCGCGCCATGCAATATCGTCTCGCCCGCGGCTTTCGGGTCGAGGAGTTTTTCCCGCCAGCGGCCGACCTGCCTGAAGGAATTCCCGATGCTGAGCTGCAGTCACGCTACGGCGGTGTGGGCGGTGAAGACTACCGCCATCTTATCGAGGAGATAGAGCGACGCATTGCCGCCTGTGCTGCGTATCGATCACTACGGTAGGGCACCCGAATACGATTGTTAATCACTCCCAGTTCCACCAACACTTTGGGCGACCTGGACTTTCTTAAATTGATGTCTAATGCAAAAGTGGTGCTGACTGATTCAGGAGGAATACAGGAAGAGACGACTATTTTGCAGATTTCCTGCCTCACGCTAAGAGATAACACCGAGCGCCCAATCACTACGGGTGTGGCTAATTTTTCTGGCAACACATAACATTTTTGGGGCATAGCATTGCGCTCTCTCTCATTGCGAGCAAATACTTACGTGCCTATAAGGCACTAAAGCAAGCTCAATACCTGTTAGCCCCCGGCACTGTCGGGGGTTTACTCTAATGGGGTCATTGCGAAGGCGGAAGCATCCAACTTTAGCTCATTTTAGGCACTTTAGTTCACTTTAGCTCACTACTCCCCAATTAACCAACTTACCAATTAACTAATCGCGAGCCACATTTCACGAACTATGATCCACGCTTCTGAGTATAACAGGGCGATATGAAAAGAAATTTCTAATGAACTTGACATAATTAACCTGGGCTAATATACTATCCGGCCTTGTTTTCCCAGAGGAGTTGCTACTCTGCGAAGTCGCCGACGCTCCGAAGCTTTGGCTACGGAGCGTTGTTCACTACGTAGCACGGGTTGCTGGGTGGATGTGCAAAGATATTGGACCTAATCCCTGTATTTGGTGATTATTTAGATGCAAAATTGTATTAGGACTGGTAAAGATAATTTATTTACAAGTCCTTAAGAAGGAGAATTTTAGAATGGCAGAAAAACGGGTATATTTTTTCGGCAGCGGCAAGGCCGAGGGCAATGCAAAGATGAAGAAGCTTCTGGGCGGCAAGGGCGCCAATCTTGCAGAAATGACCAATCTTGGAGTGCCGGTTCCGCCGGGCTTTACCATCGGTACGAAGGTTTGCCAGGAATATTACAAATCACGGGGCAAATGGCCGAGCGGACTTGACAAGGAGGTCGATAGAAATCTCGCCAAGCTCGAAAAAGCAATGAACGCCAAACTCGGCGACCCAAACAAACCGCTGTTCGTCAGCGTCCGAAGCGGAGCAGCCGTATCGATGCCTGGGATGATGGACACTATTCTTAACCTGGGGCTGAATGACGATGTGATTGAAGGCATTATTCGAAGGACTTCAAATCCTCGGTTTGCATACGATATTTACCGTCGTTTTATCGATATGTTCGGCGGCGTGGTGATGGGCTGCGACCATGAGCATTTTGAGCATGTGATTGACTCCGCCAAGAAAAAAGCCAGAGTCAAACTCGATAACGAGCTAAGTGCAGAACAATTAAAAGAGGTTGTCGCCAAATACAAAGGTGTTTACAAGAAACACGTCGGCGAATTATTTCCGCAGGATGGCAAAGTCCAGTTAAGACATGCCATCGATGCCGTGTTCGGTTCGTGGATGACGCCGAGAGCGGTGAAGTATCGCGAGCTCAATAATATTGCGGGTCTTCTTGGGACGGCGGTGAACGTTCAGGCGATGGTGTTCGGGAATATGGGCGATGACTGCGGTACGGGCGTCTGCTTTACGCGTAATCCGAGTACCGGCAAGAAGGAATTCTACGGTGAGTTCCTGATGAACGCCCAGGGCGAGGACGTCGTGGCCGGTATAAGGACCCCGGTAGAATTGAAGAAATTAGGCAGGCGCTTGCCGAAGGCTTACCGCCAGCTTACGGGATTGATGAGCCGGCTGGAGAAGCATTACAAAGATATACAGGACATGGAATTCACCATCCAGAACAAGGTTCTTTATATTCTCCAGACGCGAACGGGCAAGCGGACGGCTGAGGCCGCGATTAAAATCGCTGTCGATATGGTTAACGAAAAACTTATATCCAAACGTGAAGCGGTCAACCGCGTTACGCCGGAGCAGTTAGACCGCCTGCTGCATCCGCACTTTGACCCGAAAGCCAGTCGCAATGTAATCGCAAAAGGGCTTCCGGCATCGCCCGGCGCTGCGGTCGGACAGGTTGTGTTCACCGCTGATACCGCGGAAGCGTGGAACGAAAAGGGCAAGAAGGTCATCCTTGTTCGGATTGAGACCAGCCCTGAAGATATTGGTGGTATGGACGCAGCAGTCGGTATTTTGACGGCTCGCGGCGGTATGACAAGCCACGCGGCGGTTGTCGCACGCGGTATGGGTAAATGCTGTGTTGCAGGTGTCGGTGCCCTGAGTATTAATTACAAGACGAAGAAACTTACCGTTGGAAAACTTACTGTCAAAGAAGGCGGATGGATTAGTCTGGACGGCTCGAAAGGCGAGGTCATGACGGGGCAATTGGCTACGGTGGCGCCGACGATGAGCGGCGACTTCGGTAAGTTTATGAAGATTTGTGACCAGATTCGCAAACTTGGAGTTCGCACAAATGCCGATACGCCGGGCGATGCAAAGCGGGCAAGAGACTTTGGTGCTGAGGGTATCGGGCTATGCAGGACCGAGCATATGTTCTTCGAGGGCGAGCGGATTTGGCCTGTGCGTCAGATGATTTTGGCTGCCGATGATTATGCTTTGATGCTCGAAAAGATTGATGCTGCCGAGACCGATAAAGAGAAAAAGGCGATTGAGAAGGAATATGCCACCGTCAAGAAGCAGTTCGAAGGTGCGTTAAAGAAGCTGCTGCCGTATCAGCGAAGCGATTTTGAAGGTATATTTAAGGCGATGGCCGGTCTGCCGGTTACGATTCGATTGCTTGACCCGCCGTTGCATGAGTTTCTGCCGCAGGACACAGCTAATCAGGCGGAGATGGCCAGGCGGCTTGGGGTCAAGCCGGCTGTTGTCAAGGCGAAGGTTGAGCAGTTGCATGAGTTTAACCCGATGCTGGGGCATCGCGGGTGCCGTTTGGCGGTGACATATCCTGCGATTTACCGTATGCAGACAAGGGCGATAATCGAGGCGGCTTTGAAGGTCAAAAAGGCCGGCAAGGTTGTTCTGCCTGAGATTATGATTCCATTGGCCGGGGCGGTCGAAGAGTTGAAGCAGGTCAAGGATGAAATCGTTGACGAAATCAAGATGGTCTTCAAAGAAAAGAAGGCCAGGATAAAATATATGATTGGTACGATGATTGAGGTTCCGAGGGCTGCGTTGACTGCTGATGAAATAGCTAAAGAGGCGCAGTTCTTCAGCTTCGGGACGAATGACCTGACGCAGATGACGATGGGATTTTCGCGGGATGATGCCGGGAAGTTCTTAGGCGAATACGTAAATAAAAATATTTATGCGGCGGACCCGTTCCAGATACTCGACCAGGACGGCGTTGGGAAATTAGTGGAGATGGGGACGAAGCTCGGCAGAAAGACCAGAAAGAAATTAAAGGTCGGTATCTGCGGTGAGCACGGCGGTGAGCCGAACAGTATCGATTTCTGCCATCGGGTGGGGATGAATTACGTATCCTGCTCGCCGTTTAGAGTGCCGATTGCACGACTTGCGGCGGCGCAGGCGGCAGTGAGTGCCTTATAGGCACGTAAGAATTGGTGAAGCGTATCTCGTTGCTCGTTGCTCGTTGCTCGTCGTTCGTATATCGCATAGAGTAAAGAGTAGAGTGGATAGCCCTTCGACCCTTTCGACAAAGCTCAGGGCAGGTTTCGCTCAGGGTGAGCGTGGAGAGTATTTTTCCAAGTGAAATATGCATCACGCTTTTTTATTTGTCTTTTGCCACCTTTTCGACAGTACCACTGTTACTATTTTAATGTGGCCTGTTATATGGGCGGGAGAGCCTATATAGTCCTTTTGATTAGTCAAAAGGACTATTAGCTTATTCGATTTTTTAGTAGGATTTTTTTATTTGTCTTTTGCCTTTTTTTCAACAGGCCCACTGTTCGTAGTTTTACCAAGTTTGATTTTAATGATATTTGAATAACCAATTGATTGACTAAATATTTCTTTTAGACCTTTTCATTAAAAGTGAATTACCGACAACAGATACGGAGCTAAAAGCCATGGCAGCTCCAGCTACCATGGGATTCAACAGAAATCCCGTAAATGGATACAGTATTCCAGCCGCGATGGGAATTCCTGCCGCATTATAAAAAAATGCCCAAAAAAGATTCTGCTTGATTTTTTTCATAGCATAATGAGATAAATCAATAGCCATAACAACATCCCGCAGGTCATCTTTAATGAGTACGATATCACCTGACTCTATAGCTACATCAGTTCCGGTGCCAATGGCCAAGCCAATATCCGCCTGAGTTAAAGCCGGGGCATCATTTATGCCATCGCCTACCATAGCTACCTTTAATCTTTCATCTTGAAGCTTTTTAATCTCTCGAGCCTTATCTTTAGGTAAAACTTCAGCCAGAACCCGGTCAATACCGAGCTGCTCTGCTATAGCCTTTGCGGTTCGTTTATTATCTCCTGTTATCATGATGACTTGCTTACCCATAGTTTTTAATTTTGTGACAGCTTCTTTAGAAAATTCTTTCAGAGTGTCCGCCACAGCAACGATGCCAATTAACTCATTGTCAGCGGCCACTAACATAGCTGTTTTACCCTCATTTTCTAATCTCTCCAAATCACTTTGAGCTTTTGCAATATCAATATTTTTCTCTTTCATTAACCGTCTATTGCCTAACAGTATTAACCTTCCATCCGCTTTGGCAGTTACGCCTTTTCCTGTAATGGACTCAAAGCTTTTTACTTCTTTTAGATTAATGTTTTTTTTAATAGCTCCATTAACGATAGCTTCCCCTAAAGGATGCTCGGAATTTTTCTCAACCGACGCCGCTAACAATAAAACCTCATCTTCTGATTTGTTATATGTTATGACATCAGTCAATTCCGGTTCACCTTTGGTCAGGGTACCTGTTTTATCCAAAACGACAGTATTTATTTGGCGTGCAGTTTGCAGTGATTCTGCACTTTTTATCAATATGCCATTCTGAGCAGCTATCCCGGTTCCTACCATAACGGCAGTCGGTGTAGCCAATCCTAAAGCGCATGGACAGGCGATAATCAGTACAGCAACAAATATAGTTAAAGCAAATAGAAATCCAAATCCGGCAAGTAACCAAATAACAAAAGCGAGAATTCCTATAACAATCACGGTGGGAACAAAATAAGCGGAGATCTTATCTGCAAGTTCCTGGATAGGTGCTTTTGAGCCCTGTGCTTCTTCTACTAATACTATAATCTGGGCCTTGGCAGAGGCAAAGTTCACTTTTGCATCGTAAACTCCCTTCACTGCTTTAAGCGACTTCTCTATTTTTAAGACGCAAGAGGCACAGTTCATACCTTTAATAGATATTGTCATCTTTTCGCCTTTGTCTAAAAGAGGACTTTTTAGCATAGATTTTTCCTTAACAGTGCCACCGAGAAATTCATCATGGCAACTCTTGCTGCAAAAGAAATATGTCTTGCTATCCTTTTATAAGAAGGATTGAACAATATCCTTACTAATGTACTTCCATAATGGACTTTGCCGTTAATTATAGTATACCCCCTGGGGGTATGTCAAGAGAAAAGTGAAAAAGTGCCTAAAGTGAGCTAAAGTTGGATGACAGAAGACGGATGCTCGATGCTCGTAACTCGTGAGTGGATTAGAGATTGGCACCGGTGAGATAAACTTCGTTATCTTACGGAGTAAATTAGTGAGTGAGTGTAGATTTTTTATTGGCAAACGGGGCGGGTATTTGTTAGAATAGATTCCCGAGCAGTCGGGATTTCCGCCGTGCTTCAATATTGATAAGTGATTATTTGGGAGAGCCGCCGAATCGCTTATGGCGGACAGCGGTTAACCGGAAAATGGGCTTCAGATTCCTGTGGGAGCTGAAGCCCAAGCTTATTGGGTGAAAGAGTAAATGAGTGGATGAGTTGATGGGTGAATTTGTTAATTGGTTAATTAAGACCAAAGACTCAAGACCCCACACCAATTTACGGCAGTGGCCTAATTCGTGCGGGGCAGGCAGTAAGGCAAGTGCTTTGGAAGTGAAGTGTCTCTTAAAAATAGACGGCGCTTAAGTCTGACTTTTTCAACAGACTCACTGTTACTATTTTAGGCTCAACTGCAAAAAAGTTGGTGGGTTGATAAGAAATAAACCCTGTAACTCTTTTGGATTTAACGCTTTTTGGGCAACAGCATGAATGGGTATATGGTTCGACAGGCTCACCATCCCGAGCAGTGGTTCGACAGGCTCACCATCCCGAGCAGTGGTTCGACAGGCTCACCATCCTGAGCAAAGTCGAAGGAAGTCGAGGGAATGCCACCGCCATCGGGGAGGATAGGGCAACGCGCCGAAGCGACCCGGGCGCCCTGATGGTGGCATACAGCCCCTGCTTTTGCAGGGATAAACTCCGGGCGGTATCTTCAACGGTGCCGCCCACTTATGACATTATGCTGGTGCCCAAAAAGCGATAAATCCTTTTATAATCATGTGTTAATCAACCAA
>JBDRTM010000262.1:0-4770 GCA_043824065.1 Planctomycetota bacterium
AAAATCCAGCAGCGGCTCGATTAGAGCAGAGAATATCAAAGGTTCAGCCGAACTGGATACATCCTATGGCTCTATCACTTGCAGGGATATTTCAGGCGGCGATGTCAAACTCAAAACCAGCAGCGGTAACATTAAGCTCTCAAACGCCTCTTTCGGCGATTGCGATGTACACACATCTTATGGTTCCATCACCGCCGACGAGCTTAAGGCCAGCTCACTTAAACTGCATTCAGCCAGCGGCGGTATTAATGTTACAGAAGCTTCTGCAGAGACAACCGATATATCCACTTCCTACGGACGCATTACCTGCCGGCAGATTACGACCACTGACCTTACCGCCAAGTCCGGCAGCGGTAGTATTGATATTGTCTGTTCGGACTCGACTCCTGCCGAAATCATCGCAAACGTAGTTACCTCATACGGAAGTATCGATTTTGTAACGCCGCCTGACTTCACCGGCCAGGTGGAGCTGATAACCAGTTACGGCTCAATAAGGACCGACCTGCCCATAACGATAACCGGCGAAATAAGCAAAAAGAAACTCACAGGAGCAATCGGTCAGGGCAATGGAAAGCTGTACCTGAAAACAAGCAGCGGCTCAATAAGAATAAGAAAGTAAATAAAGTTCACTAACGTTAACTTAAAATCGAAAGGAGAAAGAAAATGTCACCAACAGAAGCTATCGGAGTAGCGTTGATATTAATCGCTTGTGCTGTCCCCGTGATTGTCGTCGGCGTGGTTTACTATCTCAAAAAGAGGTTCGAACACAAACAGATTATGATAGCCCTCGAGAAAGGTACACCGCTATCGGAATTAAGATCTATTAAGCCCAAACCAGTCGGGCCAATATGGATAAAGTACCTTTCGAGTGGGGTCTCAATACTTGCCATCGGATTGGCATTCATAGTAGCAGGACCAGGGATGGGTTCGGGTCTTTTGTTTGTAGGTCTTATTTTGTGCGGAGTAGGTATTGCCTCGCTGATTCGCGGCCTGTTGTATCGAAAATACCAGCCGAAAAGCCAGCTTTCGGCTAACAGCAACACCGCAGAAAATAGAAACGCGCCCACCGTCTCTACCCCAGAAGCTGTGCAGCAAACCAATGAATAACCTGGACTGCCAGGCTAAGAGAGTGTAGAATAGAAGGCAATAAATGATGTGGCTTGTGTCCAAAGTACAAGCCACATCTTTTTGAGAGAGTTTGACAGTGAAACGCATAACTATACTGCTGATTTTAACCTTTGCTTTCGGTGTTGCTGTTTATGCAAGTGAAAATTCAAAGCCGGTCTTAGTGCCCCAGATTGACGGCCAATGGTGGCAGGTGGCCGGCAGTCCGATGGACCACAAATACGCCACCGAAAGTCAGCAGCCGGTCGATTTTGCCATCTGGCAGGCGGCCGATGGCACCTGGCAGCTATGGTCCTGCATTCGCAATACAACCGCCGGCGGCCAGGAAGGTAAGACACGATTCTTCTATCGCTGGGAAGGAAAGAACCTGACCGATACCAACTGGAGGCCGATGGGTATCGCTATGGATGCCGACCCTTCGTTGGGCGAAACACCCGGCGGACTGCAGGCACCGCATGTGATAAAGCTCGGCAGGACCTACCATATGTTCTATGGCGACTGGGTGAACATCTGCCACGCCCACAGCAAAGACGGCAAAAACTTTACGCGTGTGATTCAGCAGAACGGCAAGACCGGAATGTTCAACGAAGGGGATGGGGAACACGCCCGCGATCCGATGCTCCTGCAAGTCGGCGATAGATATCACTGCTACTACACGGCACACTCGATGCGCTCTCCGGCCTCGAATCATCGCGGCGTGAACTACTGCCGAGTCTCTACCGACCTGCGAAACTGGGGTCCGTCAAAGATTGTCGCCGAAGGAAGCGCCTATGCCAAGGGGCCGTACTGCGCCGAATGTCCCCACGTTGTCTATCTTCCCGAATCAAAACACTATTACCTGTTCAACACGCAGAGATACGGGCGTCGCCAACATACGACCGTTTTCCGCTCTGCCGACCCACTCCGTTTCGGCATCAACGACAATCGTCTCGAAGTCGCCACACTACCCGTGGCGGCTCCAGAGATTATCCTGCACGATGGCTGGTACTACATCGCCTCCTTGATGCCGAGCTTGAAAGGCATCCACATCGCCCGGCTAAAGTGGGTGAAAAAGTAATCACTCAAACTTAGCAGTTTTCTGTGTCATTCCCGCCCCGCATCAAAGTGCGGGGTAAACTCCAGCGGGAATCCATATTATCACCGCGGATTGCGCTCATCGAGTGTCTCTCAACGTAAGTTTCAAAGCCCAATCGGTTTTGGACCTTGTCGATTTGTCCGGGAAATTCGGCAAGATAATTCCGCCGGCGGAATCGGCAATCAAAACACCGGTACCTATCCAATCGCCGGTCCGCGGGTTGAACCACAGGGCTTTGTATTTGCTTCTCGGCAAAGCGCCGGACAAGCTTGCTTTAGGACAGTCTTTTTCGAAGTACAAAAGAAAGAAATCTTTCTCTATCGTCCGAGTGCAGTAGGCCCACCCAACGCATGATTTTTCCTCACCCGTCCTGCTCGGCTGGACCATCTCGGCGCTGGGAACGAGTTGCTGGTATCTGCGCCCCTCGGACAGGATAAATGTCCTTAAATGCCGCATCTGGTCTGCCGACCGCCACTTTATGACCTCCCAGATAGGAGATGGCGATTCATCTTCAACTTCCCCGCTCCACAGACCTCCGCTCCAGCCGCCCCCTCCGTATATATGTCCCCCAAGCCCCCCCGACAGCACGCTGCCGTACATCGCCGAGCGGCAATACAGCTCCGACTTCTCCGTCCCGCCTTCGGCGTCCAGCATCCCTGCATAATAAGGCTCTCCATTGATACCCGGCACAGGCGGCGAGGCATTAAAAATCTCGGTCAGATAGGGATACAAATCATGTGTCCTCCTGTTGCCTATCTGATGAAACGTCAGCCACTTGGCCTTGTCCGTATGGCCGAAGTTACGCAGCGTCGAAGGATTCGAGTTCGTACCCGCCGGCGTCCCGAACGGCGGATGCCCGTATCTTTCGATGACCTTGTTGGCCGCTTCGTTCCATTCCCCCGGCGGTATGGTGGCCCCAGTCCAATCAAGATGAATCGGACTGAACAAGCAGATGTTCGCCTGGTACCGGCTCCAGATATACTGGATATAACGGGTGTACGACCCCGGCCAATCATAATACTTTTTCCACGCCTGCCCGATGTCACGCCGCGACACCTCGATAAAAGGAACAAAACCCTGCGAATTCAAGTAGTCAATCTTCTTATCGAAATTGCGAAAATACGCGGGATTAATCCTCTCGACATCCGGGAAGTACTTCTCATAGCCGGGCACCTTACCGGGGAACATAAACGCCCGATTCCCGTCCTCGTCGTGCATGTCCTTGGCGCTTTGCGTCCCGGCCTGCTTCCACGCCGAACGCAGCACCGTCCCGTCGGGCATCTTCAACCCTGATGGCTTATCGTCGTTGGCCCAGTTCCCGAGCGCAGCAATCATCGCAATACAGTTGAATCCCTGCTTCTTGCGAAATCTCAGGTAATCTTTAATACCGGCACCCGGACCAATAGGTCGCTCATTATCATCGTCATACCAGCGATACCGAAAAGTCGCCACAGGCCACCACGTATCGCCTAACAGAAAGAATGGCGTCCCGTCGGCCCATTCGAACGCATGGCCGTTTGCAGAAGCCTTAACCATCCCCCTTCGACACGGATTTTCCTCCTTCTGAGCCTCGGACCACTCAAGAGCTTCGAATCTCCCGCTCTTGCCGTTAAGCCCGGTATCCTGCTGATTCGACCCGCTGCGCCATCTCCACGTCCCCGCCGCACTCGCCAGCACACGCACCCGAAATAGATTATCACCATCCCAGAATCCGTAGCATCGTTTCTCGAATCCCGGCCCTTTGAGGTCAACCCAAACCTCTACTTCCTTGTAAGGATTTTCATACGTTTTCCCGGCATACAGAGTAATCTCCACCTTTTCCCATACTTGAGCAGCACCCGCAAAGCCCACGCTGAATGTTCCCAACACAAAAGCGGCAGCCGCAAACAAAGTCAGGAGAAATCCCGACCTCGATTCTCGTTTCTCGTTTCTCGCATTACCGATTCTCCTTCCTCCCGACGAGTCGGGATACGCTAAAAGCCCCCATTGTTGCTTTCGCACCTGTCGTAATCATAACATACGTGAAAAATATGTCAAAACAAAGTAGTAGTAGGGTGGGGCTTGCCCCACCGAGATGATGTTGCTAATCTTTGCACACCTTAATTCTGTTCGGCGGGCTAACTCGTACTACGTAGCGAATCTACTTCGCAGAATAGCAAGCCCGCCCTACATAATTATTTCATTTACGCGCGTGGCGGTATTTTAATTTGCCCGAATTTACGAAACAAGCTACAATTTTGACGTGGTTAATTTGTAACCACCCCCATTTAACCACTCCACCAATTAACCAATTCCCGGCAGGCTTGATTGATTTTTATCCGTAATCTACGGTTTGAATAATAAACGAACAATTCGATTGCCCTTCGTGCCTGTCGGATTGATAAATCACGATTGTTTTCTTGTATAGAATATTGATGGAGGATAGGCAAAATTCGTTATCTTGATTCATATTTAGGGCGACCTTAAGGCAGATTTGATGTGTCACGATAATATGCACGATCTAAATTATGATTGTGAAATAGACTAAGAATTGGTTGTTTCTTTATATCTGTGTATTCCGTTTACTATAT
>JBDRTM010000263.1:0-28992 GCA_043824065.1 Planctomycetota bacterium
CGCCCCCATATCTTGCTTCACAATCCGCAGTCCACAGTCCGCAGGATGCCTGTCGGCAGATGCCTTTCGGCAGAAGCAATGGGGGCCACTTCAATCCCGGTTTACGGTGCCAGTCGATACAGACGAATATCATCAAAGTACATCGTACCTGAACCTCCGGCTGCCGGCTTCTTCTTGTTGCCAAGACCAATAGCAATCGTATTAACATTGGCAAGGTTCACGCCCTGGTCGGCAAATCCGCCTGGGGTGGACAGGTCGATAGTCCATTCCGTCCAGGCCTCTATCTGTGCTGCATTTGGATTATCATGAGTAACTACCGCATTGCCATTAAGGGCCACATACATCGGCTCAGCAGCATTAGACGCAACACCGTAGAACCACAGCGACAATACTCCAACGCCTTCCTCAGTCCAGTCTCGTTGGGTGCTCAGCGTATTCTCCACCTCTGAATACCTTAGCTTGCCCTGCTGGTTGTTGTCGTAGAAGATAGGCATCGACTGGCCGCCTCCGTGAACGATAGTCTCTTCCATATAAGAACCACTGGTTTCATCGCCAACCATAGAGCCGGTTACATTACCGGGATGGGCAGGTAAAGTAGGATGCGAGGCAAAGCCAAGCCCGTCTATCCATGCCCACCATATCTCGTTGTTGCCAACGTCATAGTCCTCAAAGTCGTCCACGACAAGAAACTCATGTGTCGTGAAGTTCCAGACATCGCCTTGCCATGTTGTGGGAGTCTCTGCATCATTGACCTCATCGACTCGCCAGAAGTACGTCGTGCCCAAATCCAGGGCCAGCGGACCATAACTGGTCTTGGTCACGGTTGTCAAAAGGGCAGTCCCGTCTACCACAGCCTGCCAGTCGTCACTGAAGTACACGTCGTGCTTTGCTGCCTCTCTTCCCGCGTTCCAACTTAGGGTCACATCCAAACCCACATCTGTCGCCCCGGAGGCCGGGTTCGGATCTCTGGCGCTGATGGGTATGTAGAAGAAGCGAACCTCGCTGAGGCCAAATTGGTTCAAAATGCCTCCCCAGTTGCTGTTCGCGGTGAGCCTGACGAACTTCGCCGCCACACCTCCAAAATCAACGGTGGTGTTGTGTGCGTAGTCGGCCGTACCGGGGCCTTGAGCGAACTCATGCGTTGTGCCCAAGGTTGTAAAATCAACGCCGTCAGTCGAATACTCGATGGTCACATCCTTGAGCCCTAAGCCGATCACCTGTTCCAAGCTATCGTTTGAGTTCCATACCCACATCTCATGCATTTTATAAATTCTGTCGAACTCATATTGGATCCAGGTCGATTGGTCTCCGTCCCGGCTGCTCAGCCACATCGTGTCGACGCTTACGTTGCCATGCAACAGGCCCGTGCTATCCAGTCCGGAACCGTTCACAGTATTCTCGGGACCTTTGCCCTCTTCGCTGCTGGACGCTGTGGCGATGATGTTCTGAATGGCGTAGGAAAACAGCTCGGTTGTAAAGCTCCAGAGACCTCCTTTGTGTATCGTGTTGTCAGGAGGAGCGTTGACTTCATCGATCCGCCAGTAGTAGGTCTGGCCCAATTCAAGACGCTGGGCGGGAGTATAGATGTTCGGATCGATTCGGCCCTGATAGACGTTAGCCGGATCGACTGTCACCGTAGCCTGATTTACATCGTCAGGATTAGTGTCGAAGTACACGTCATGCTTGTCGATATTGGTGCCCGGCGTCCAGCTCAGGACGACATCACGCGGCACGTCCGTCGCGCCGTCGGCAGGATTCGGATTGTACGCGGTCACGCGGGGACCTCGTGTGCTCTCGGGCGGGCCATCCCCCGTTGGTATGTAGTCCGGATTCGTCGTCAGAACGATCTTGTCAATGATCAGACCATCTTCGCGCATCCAAATGTTCAGGACATGTAGGCCGGTCGTGGGTATGTCTATCTGTGATGGTTCCGGCCTTTCATACCTGCCATTGGCCCACGTGTAGTTATTGTTCCAGCCGGTCATTCGGTTGGAAAGGGGGGTTTCCTCACCATCCAAGCCTGCGTGGCAAGAGTCGTCGCCGCCGCCGGCCCCCCAGCCGCGTATCCAAACATAATGCGTGCCCGTCTTGACGAAGTCAATCTCATAGTCCAATTGCGGGCTCGTGGCGGCGTAGTTGGTGTCGATATTGCCGCCGCCGTTGGCCTGCATCCCGGCGATGCCGATGAAGCCGCCAGTCGGGCCGACCAATTCCCACTGAACGCCGCCTTGAGAAATATTGTTGTCGTAGTGCACGGCCTCCACCGAGACAATCCCGTCCGGACCGGGGTCCTGCTGGAGCGGGTCTGCGCTGGCCACACCGCCGGCCAGAATCAACACCAAAACAAAAGAAACCAAATAAATCATTTTCTTAAACATAATAGTCCTCCTTAAAAAAAATGCAGGTTGTTAATTGAAATGTAAATATCTACACTGTGAAACACACAGCCCCCCATGCCGACTCTGTGCCTCCCGTAACACACAGTAACTCCTCCTCTCTTCGAAAAATTGTAGAATTTCACGCCTCAGAAGACCAAAATCCTCAAATACCTGCCTACCCGCCGTGGCTCGCTCTCGCCGCGATGCGACTTGACGCATCGAGTCGCAGCGGGTGGCGGAGCCAAGTCGCGACAGGTGCAGGCACAAGCTTTACCCAGCCCCTGTGGCAGGGGCTGGATTTACCACTCTTATTTATACCAAATCGACCACTTTCCCGTCAAGGGCAAAATGTCAGTGTTCCGATAATCTTGGGACTTTTTCCATTATAATTTACTACACCTCATGAAAAGGCCCAGCCGCGGCGTGCTATGGGCAAAACGCCCGCCGTGGCTCGCTCTCGCCGCGATGCGACTTGACGCATCGAGTCGCAGCGGGTGGCGGAGCCCAGTCGCGACAGGCACAACCGCAGATTTTGCGATTGTTACCCCTGCTTTCGCAGGGGCAAGCTTGCCCCCGTGGAAACGGGGGTATTTTTCAGACTGGAACGCTTCGAAATGGCTTTTGGGCTGTCGATTTCTGATATTTTCACCAAAAAAAAGGTTGCATATTTCAAGCATTCAGGATACAATGATTGAAGTTAGAGCCAATTTCTTTTGGTAAGCTAAAAAACCACGTAAGCCATGTTGTAAGCTTGTAGGAGATAGGTGATTATGGCGGGTATGTTTTATTCATTACGGGAAGCCGCAGAGAAGCTCAATAAGACAGAGGAGGAATTAAAACAGATTGTCAAGGAAGGCAAGTTACGTGAGTTTCGCGATGGCCCGAATTTGCTCTTTAAGGTTGAGGAAGTCGAAGCGTTGATGTCCGACACTGGTGTTATGCCATCAGAGCAAGTCCCTGAACCCGAAGCACTGGAACCAGAAGCTGCTGCACTGGAGACCCCGGAAGCCGAAGCACTGGAACCGGAAGCTCTGGAAATAGAAGCATTGGAACCAGAAGCACTGGAACCGGAAGCTCTGGAAATAGAAGCACTGGAATCCGAAGCGCTCTCACTTGAGGCTCCGTCACCGGAGACCCCGGAATCCGAAGCACCGGCGCCTGAAGATTTGGAGGAGGAGCTACTGGCACCATCGGAACAGGCGGCAGGCACAAGTGAGATTTTATTGGAGCCGGAAACCGGGGCGCCGGTTACGCCAAGTGAGTTGACAGACGCAGACACCGCTCTAACTGGTGAAGGAATCAGCGTCCTCGGGGAAACCGACAGTGATTACCAGGTGACGGATGATACGCTGGCCGAGACCGCGGTACCAACAGGTACAACGCCTGAAATGCCGTTGGAAGAGATCGAAGAAGATGTAAATCTGGATAGTTTCGGAAGCGGCTCAGGTTTGTTGGACCTTTCACTGCAGGCTGATGATACTTCCTTAGGTGGTATTCTCGATGAAATTTATATGGCTGAGGGCGAAGGCCAGGAGCCGGCTCCGGCCGAAGTTGGAAGCGGCTCTGCAGCGGCAGTGGCCGCTGAGGCGGAGCAAATGCTTGTCGAAGAAGAGCCTTTAGCTCCCCAGCTTGCTCCAGATGTCCAGGCATTAGCTCGACCATATATCGAGACGGCACCGGATATGCAAAGTAATACCTTGGGGATGCTGCTGTTTTTGCCTCTGGTGGTTGTTCTTTACACCACGGTCGTGGCCTTGGCAGGTCTAAAAGGCGTGTCGCCTTCGATTCTGGCGGGCATACAGGGTCTAATCTGGTATATTATGGGTGGAGTCGCTGTGGTAGCTGTTTTGGTAACTGGTGTGGCTTTTATGCTCGGCGGCGGCAATGGAACTGTTAAAGCTGCTAAAAAGCCCAAAAAACCTAAAGCTAAAAAGGCCCCGAAAGCTCCGAAAGCCAAAAAAGAGAAAAAACCTAAAGAGCCGAAGAAGCCCAAAAAAGCAAAGAAAGCATAAAAAAAGTAAATCCTGACAATCAGCACTTCCGAAGGCACAGGAAAAAAAGTAAACGAAAAGGGCCCGGTTTTGCGGTAAAATAGGCAACTTTCATCAATAAAATTCAAAACTAAAATTTCCCTTGTGTCTTAAAATGATTGAATAATTTCGCTTGTCTTTGCCGATATCCTAAATGAGGGACAAGTCGTTGTCCCATAAAGGTTAACATTTAGGAGGCAAGACAATGCAGGCTCTTTCAAAATTTTGTTGTCAGAATAAAAAATGCCATAGTTACGGCAAACGGGACGCAAATAATTTAACAGTGTGCGGCAGATTCGGCAAAAATAACAACATTCGGCTATTATACTGCAGAATATGCAAGAGCCGATTTTCCGAAAGAAAAGGCACACCATTGTTCCGTATGAAGCTTGATGAGAAAAAGGCCATCTCATTGCTTGAGCATATTTCCGAAAGTTGTGGAGTACGCAAAACAGAGCGTCTGGTCGGCGTAAACAGAAATACCGTAATGCGTTATTCGCGCCTTGCCGGCGAACACGCCATGGCACTTCACGATGAACTGGTCGCTTTTTCCCCCGGAGACAGTTGAGGCTCAATTCGATGAGAAATGGGCTTTTGTCGGTAAGAAGAAAAAGAATTGTAATGATACAGACCCTGCTGACAGTAAACAGGGAGACAATTGGGATCATGTAGCTTATGATCCTGAACATCGTTTGGTAGTCAGCGTTGTTCCTGGTAAACGCACAGCGAAAAATATTGATAAGCTTGTGGCCGATTTTAAGCAAAGAACCGATGGCCGTATTATGAATCTGATTACATCTGATGAGTACAAACCGTATAAAAAGGCTATTTTGAAGGCTTATGGCAAAAAAGTTGGCTCGCCTGTTACAGGCAAACAGGGTCGTCCTAAAGGCTCTCGTATAGTTCCTGTGGAAGGCTTGAAATATGCCACTGTTCACAAGACACGACATAAAGGCAGGGTAACTAAGATTGAATTGCGAGCCATATTTGGCAGCAAATCTGATATACGGGCTGCGATAGAGGCCTCGGCGGTTAGCAAGACGATCAACACTGCTTTTATAGAAAGGCACAATGGCACAGACCGCAACCGCAATGCCCGGAAAGTTCGAAAAAGTTATTGTTTTTCCAAAGACTGGGATATACATAACGCTATGACCTATTTTACGATGTATAGCTATAATTTTTGTTGGCCGGTACGGACGCTTCGCATACAAGACCGAAACGATCGATGGCTATCGAGAACACCTGCGATGGTTGCAGGCTTGACCGATCATATCTGGTCTTTACGTGAATGGCTGGCTTATCCGGCTGTTCAATTAACATAAGACACAAGGCAATTTTGCAGAAGCCTTAATAATCCTTAAACTTTCTCATCCATTGTGGCCAGTCGGACGGTTGAACGTTGCCAGCAATGGTCCAGGGGCCCCCGGTGTTGAAGTCAGGATGCCAGTCATGGATTCTGATACTCCTCAAGACGAGTTCGTCCTATAAAGATTTCTCAAAAAAGGCTGAATTTTGAGTAATTTTTCCTTGCCCCATTTGGCGATATATATTATTGTGCTATTTAAGCGTTCCAAGGGTGGAACCGACCTCTGTCCAGCACGTCAAACCCAAGCCCTTCTTAATAATAATTAGGACAAATTGTTATTTAAGGAGATAAGCTTATGGCATCTCAAGGACTCTTGTTCTCAGAACCTTCAATTGCTGAAACAGGCATTTGGTGTGAACTGCCTGAAGGCATAGATCCAGCAGAATGGGCAAGTTTGTGCCGTTACATCGGTACTCTAAGCCTAATGGAGTTTGAAGGTGTTAGAAGTAAAATCTTGCCAAAACCTGTTAGTATGAAAGGCAAGCTAAAAGGGATTTGTCATAGCTCCGACAATTTGGTGAAGATTCCTTTGGTCAGTATAGGTCCCAGCGGGATAGGTGGAGAGTATCAGAGAGAAGCATAAGCAGCGTCCCACCCAAGCCAAGCCGACCGGCTAATTTAAAATGTTTTCCGTCTGTGGAGCCAAGTAACAAAGCCTATACCGATGCCGCCAAGGATAAAAGTGCTGTGAGTGGAGGATTACGCTGGGTTCGGCAAGGGGCCACATTTTGCGAACCTGATAAAACCCTAACTTTTTGCATACCTCACGCGCGCACGCTCGCGAGGGTAAGATTCTGTCAAAAGTTAAGATAGCGGGTGGGGTGCGATGAATCGCACCAATTGGGAGGGAAATAAGGTAATAGACAGACGGTGCGAAATATTGCACCTTGAGCGGCCGGGCACTTTGGCGGCAGTGAACCGCATTGACAGCAAGACGGCTCCTGGGAAACCAGAGACAGCCCCAACGCCCCCAATATTTTCTTGCTTTTCTGCCTGAACGCTGTATGATTTGTTGGTACTTGGCATAGACTAAACTTTCGGTCAAATGTGCTGTTTGTTGACGCTCTGCTGGAAAATCATGCTGCGACCGCAACAAAAGAGGTGACTATGAAAAAGCGAGGCGCTTTTACCCTGATCGAATTGCTGGTTGTGATCTCTGTCATTGCCCTATTATTGGCCTTGTTAATCCCGGCTTTGTCCAAGGCCCGCGCCCAGGCCCGGGGCGCGGCCTGCCAGACCAATCTCAAGCAGTGGGCAACAATCGTCGCTATGTACACGATGGATAACAACAACGAGTACTGGATCGAGTACTGTCAAAGGCGGGATCCCGCCGGCACCTGGATGCGGGCTTTGGAGCTGTTGTATGGTAACATGGGAAAATTCCGCGCCTGTCCGGCAGCAACCCAGCCCTGTTTTCTGGAGGATCCGGCAACCGGAGATCCCAACTGGAGGCGTTATGGCAGCGCCAAGCGAGTCTGGGGACCGGGAATCCCTACAAAATACTTTTTTGAAGACGATTATGGCAGCTCATAGTCGGGCCATCAACATGTGCTTTATGGACAGTTCGACTCGGAAGGTCGGATTGTACGACTTGTGGACCTTGAAATGGCACCGCAATGCTCAGCCGAACTATGATGTGATTATTCCCTGGCTGCCGAGAGGCCAAGCTTTGCAGATTTTCTGAGTAAGGTATGGTGGTTTGGCCAAACTGGGTTGGATTATATTTAACTGAATTTTCTGCAACACCTCT
The DNA here is from genome assembly GCA_043824065.1 of Planctomycetota bacterium. GTDB lineage: Bacteria > Planctomycetota > Phycisphaerae > Sedimentisphaerales > Anaerobacaceae > NIOZ-UU13. The sequence continues at coordinate 7,528 of JBDRTM010000263.1, forward strand.
TCCAAAACTTAAAGAAGCCGCTCCAAATGTGCGATGTTTCCGTGTTTTTCCACGTTTCTCAACAATTTTCTCAAGAACACTTAAAAATACATAATCCAAAAAATTTTCCTTGACGGGAAGACGGCTATTCTGATATAAATGAGAGTCGAGCTAATATGTGGATTTTTGTCTCACCGTGGAAGGATTTCTGTATTTTTTAGTTGAATTAGCTTAGTGAGAGGGTTAATATGTAAGGTACAAAGTAATAACGGAGACCCTGTGGTCAGACGTTAAGATTTTCACATTTCAAATTAACAGCCAATATTTGGCTTTGAAGGAAGGAGGTAGTGGCAAGTCGGGAAAAATTTATCCTGGGTAATATAGTAAGAATGTAGTGAGTCTGTAAATTATTATCGGTCGTTTTGTTTGAAGTTGCTTTGGTGTGTGGCCAAAACCTAATTATGTTAACTTTTTAGAAGGAGTATTATTATGTCCCAAATTGATTTCTGCCGGTTTCTGTAGCGTTGTTTTTCTTTGAGAATTCTTAGTTTGTGAACAGGAAACTTTATTTGGAGGAAAGAATTATGTTTGAGAAAAAATTTCTAATGTCCTTACTCTGTCTGGTCGTAGTGCTTAGTTTTTCGGCTACTGCAACCAGGGGGGCAAATATTCTATTTGTCTCCTCGATGACAGTAGTAGAGGAGGATGCCCTCAAAGCCTTCATGGAAGGCCTTGGGCACACCGTAACGTATATCGATGACGATGAAGATGAAGCAACTACTGAGGCCGCCGTTATTGCCGCGGATTTGGTCTTTATTTCCGAATCGGTGAGTTCCGGCAAGATCAAAAACGAAATCACAGAACTGGAAGTTCCGATGATCGTTGGCGAGCCGTACGCCTGGGATGAAATGGGTTTGACAGAAGGTGGTGGCGGAGACGACCCTGCGATCACTACAGACGTAGAGATCGTTGATCCTGGACACTATCTGGCCGCAGGTCTCAGCGGGACCGTGGCCGTTCTCACTGACATTACCAGTGCTCTCGGCGCGTCCAGTCTTGGCAAGGGCATCACAGGGCCAGAGGCAACCGTCATTGCGACAGCCACGCTAAGTGACGGCGTGACTTATGATGTTATTTTTATCTACGAAAAGGGTGCTGCTCTGCCTGTAGCTCCGGCAGACGGCAGTGCTCAGGTTGCAGCGGATATCCGTATTGGTTTCGGCTTTCACGCGAATTCCTTTCCTGTGCTTAGTGACAACGCTTATGCACTGTTAGGAGCGGCGGTTGAATATGCGCTGTTGACAGCCATTCCCGAGCCGGAACCGGTTGTTCCTAATCTTATTGGGTGGTGGCCCTTGAATGAAGGCTCCGGGGATACTGCTATTGATTTGTCCGGCAGTGGCAATGACGGGACGATCAGCAACCTTAATGGAGGTCTGGGGCCGGACGGCTCGGTTTGGGTTGACGACCCGGTACGTGGCACCGTTATTAGTTTTAACGGCACGGCGGACGGTGCTTTTGTTCGCGCCGGCGACATTCCTCAAATGACACTGACCAACGACTTTACCTGGGCCTTTTGGGCGAAACAAAACGCTGAAAACACGGCGAACAACGATATTATTCTCGGTAATCGGATGGACGAGAATGGAGTCGATTTTGTGCCGCGTCAGTTCATTAAGTTCACTCCGACTAAATTCGAGTGGCACATGAATGGCAACGGCGACGACAACCTGGACTATGACGACATTCCCGCCGACGTCTGGCTCCACCATACGGTAGTGAAAACCGCAGATCAGCTGACCTATTACCGCAACGGCGTTGAAGCCAGCTCAGGGACGTTCACACAAGCCCTGGACTTTCCTCAGCCACTTTTCTTTGGCGGTGACAACGAGGCTTCTGCCGGAGAGAATTGGGGGGGATTGATGAGTGAAGTGCGTATCTACGATGGGGCACTAACGGGACTTGAAATTCTGGCTATCGTGAAAGGTGTCGAAAAGATCGATATGGAAATCGGCTTTGCCGCGCAGCCCCCTGTGCTTGACGGGGAGGTCGATGGAATCTGGGCGGACGCATCAACGCAGTATATCGTCCCTCTGGATGATCCGGCCAATGCCTCCGGTAGCTGGAAGGTGTTGTATGATTCTGTGAATCTCTATGTGATCATGGACATCAGCGACGACAGCCTGGTGAATGATTCGTCCAGTTCCTGGCAGGACGACAGTGTGGAATTCTACTTCGACGGTGGCAACTCTAAAGAAAATACCCCACTGGCCGGAGACAACCGCCAGTATACGTTTGGGTGGACAACGGACGACATACAGGGAGTCAACACTCAAATCGAAGGTATTGAACACGCTCAGGTAGACACCGACACCGGCTGGCGTATCGAGATAAAGTTCCCCTGGCTGTCGTTGCAGGACACAGAGCCCCAAGCTGGTGACTTGATCGGTATTGACGTTTACTACAATGACGACGACGACGGCGGTGATTCGCGTGAAAATAAGCTTCTCACATTTTCCACCGAAGAATTCTGGAATGATGCCTCTCAGTGGGGTACGGCCGTGTTGGCAATTATTCCGGAGCCGGTTGATCCCGGCACAGATGGTCTGGTTGCATTCTACGCACTGGAGAATGATGTGCTGGATGGCTCCGGCAACGAGCTCCATGGTACTATCGTTGGCAATCCAACCTTTGTCGAAGGACCGGCTGGCTACGGCATGGCGATGGAATTCGACGGTGAGACCTACGTTGATTGCAGTAACGATCCCAGACTGGACATCACCGGGCCCTTCTCGGGAGGGATCTGGATCAGACCGGACACATTAGGCGGTCCCGACAGCGTGGCACCCCTGTGTAAGGCGGGCGTGGGCTGGAGCTGGCAGCTCCGATTCGCATGGGGCTCCGGCGGCCAGGATGATATCATCGGCTGGCAGTTCAATACCCCGGCCGGAAGCACGTGGATCTATGTCGGCCAGCCACTTCCGGTTGGGGAGTGGTACCATATCGCTGCCTCGCATGATGGCGAGACGGTCAGATGCTATCTCGATGGCGTCGAAACCGATTCGGCCCCCATGACTGCAATTAACAGCAGCCCTTCCTCCTTGCTGATCGGCTCGGAAGGATGGGGCTTTCACTGGATCGGCGCAATCGATGAGGTCGCAATATATGATCGGGGTCTGTCCGATGAAGAGGTCCTTTACCTTGCCGGTTTTAGAAGTGACACCAATATTCTGGCTAACGGTAGCTTTGAGAGCGGCGTTGATGCCTGGGAGATCATGGATCCGGCAGAGACCCTTACCCAAAGTACCGAAGGAGTGACTGATGGTACTTATAGCATGCAGCGCAACTTCGTGTCCGGTTGGCACGAAATTGACCTGGATGTCAGTGGTTTTGTTGATGTTTTGAATGCGAATGATACCCTGGAGGTTGATGTAACCTGCTCAATAACAGCAGAGGAAATGGGTTGGTGGCTAGAGCAGGTAATTGTCCTTCAGGGAGGGTATGGCGACGGCGCGGGCGATTATTATATCCAGAGTCCTGTGGTTAATGTCGCCAGCCCTGATGGTACTCCAACGACCACGACAGTGAGCTTCAACTACGGGCCGGAATTGACAAATGGTCCGCTAACCGGGTGGGCCAAAATAAGACTCATCGGCAATACAGGCCCTGGTCCAGCGGGAGTTCTTTACTACGACAATCTGCGAGCTGTAACCCCGGCTCCGTAATCTCTGGGAGTTTTGTCGATCAGGTTTACTGTTGAATAAGCAGGTTCCCGATCCTGTGTTCTTCGACTTTGCTCAGGACGAGTTTCGCGGGAACGACATTAGGTGTTGTATTAGTTCGGGGCCTATACCGAAGATTCGGTATTAGGCCCCTTTTAAAAGTGATAATTGGGGGCTTGATCCCCGCTAACGGCTTGCGGTGACAAGGATTGCCACGTCGGCCGCAATGCGGACTCCTCACAATGCCGGGGGGGAATATCGAATTCGCCGTAAGCGAACCTTCGGTATCGAACAAGGAACTCAGAATTGTGAAGTGCAGGAGAACCGCCAGAGAATTGGTGGGGCAAGCTCCACCCTACATTTAAATAAGAGAATTGGTGGGGCAAGCTCCACCCTACATTTAAATAAGAGAATTGGTGGGGCAAGCCCCACCCTACATTTAAATAAGAGAATTGGTGGGGCAAGCCCCACCCTACATTTAAATAAGTCACTTTAATTCAACGGACCAGTAGGCGTGGTCGAGGAATTGCTTCCAGCTTCGGTATCGGTGGTGGCCGAGGTGGACGTGGACGAGGGGGTTGTGTTTAGGCTTGACAGGCTCTCGAATAAGCTTCATTTTTGCGTGTTTTGGAGTTCGGCCGCCTTTCTTGACATTGCAGGCTGCGCAGGCACAAACAATATTTTCCCAGACAGCTTTGCCTCCCATACTCCGTGGTATGATGTGGTCGAGCGATAATTCGCTGGTCGGAAAGCGTTTGCCGCAATACTGACATTTGTTTTTGTCGCGGGCGAAGATGTTTCGGCGGTTGAACTTTACTTCGTTCCTCGGCAGACGGTCGAAAAATAACAGGCGAATAATTCTCGGTACGGCGATATGGAAATTTACGGTGGATACCCAGTCGTGTCCATCCGGCTCGAAATCGCGCCTAAACTGGCTTACCTCGCACCAGCTCTGGAAACCATAGCTGGAATATCGGTCTTCCTCGAGTGAGACGACCTCGGCAAGGTCGCGAAATAATAATGAGAAGGCCCGCTTTGCCCCGACTATGCGGATAGCCATATAATGCTTGTTCAGGACAAGAACATTACAGTCCAGACCGGATTGATACTCAGCAGCACTCATAGCTCGTATTGCGTATATCGTATTTTTCGTATTATATTTCGACGGTGGAATGGATGTCCCTTTAGGACTTGAAGCTACTCATCAGTTAGTGCGAAACGACTCGTCCGGGTAGTTGCTTTTTGAATTAAATCAGGCAAAAAGGGAATGACAAAACAGGTTTTGTTTATAATCTGCCCTCAGACCCAAAATAACAAAAGCGGCTTTACGACTCGACTTCTTCTGTTGCTGATTCTTCTGTTGCTGATTCTTCTGTTGCTGATTTTTCTGTTGCTGATTTTTCTGTTGCTGAGGCTGATTTTGGAATCACATTTTCAGCCCTAAGCCCTTTGTCGCCCTCGACGATATCGAAAGTGACAGAATCTCCTTCAGCCAGAGTTTTATAACCATCACCAGAAATACTTGAATAGTGGACGAAGATATCGCGGCCATCAGGGGTAGCAATAAATCCGTATCCCTTTCTGGGGTTAAACCACTTAACAGTTCCGTCGATTTTCCCGTCAGACATAGAACGCTCCTTTTGAACAACCTTGCAAAACAAACTATTTCTTGCGCGCCCCACAATCAGGTAGAACTGACAGTTCTTAGTTAAAACCGGCTTCGTTTTGTTGTGGATGGCGGTTTCTTATTCGAAATAATTATTTGGTCTCAGCGGATTTCACAGCAGCAGGAGCAGAGAGATTTTCTCTCATTAGCCGGCCCATCTTAAACTTAACCGTTCGCTTTGCAGGGACCTCAACTCGCTCAAGAGTTTTGGGATTCTGGGCGACTCTGGCGGCCCTGGTTCTGGTTTCAAAGACGCCAAAGTCTCGGAATTCCAAACGGTTATTCTCACACAGCTCCCTGGTTATCTCGTCGAGAAAAGCCTGAATTATAGACTTTACTGCTACCCTTTTTGCTTGTGTTCGTTCCGCAATCCGGTCGATAAGCTCTTTCTTTGTAATTGTTGCCATAGGCTACCTCACTTGTTGGAAAGACAATTGGGAAACTGGGTTCTGTTTACATTAAAAAAAGCTGCTGTATAACAAATCAACTCTTTCAGTTATCCAACAACTCATCACACACCTCTGCAAACTTTATAACTCCTACTATACAGTCGCTTTGGCGGTATTTTGCAGACCAACAATTTCTTCTGTCGGGGAGCAAAACCAACCGACAAAGTGCAAACAATAAAACACCACAACTTACTATACAACAAAGACTTCTATACAGCAAGTAATTTTTACATAAAATTTTTCATATTCACAAAAAAAAAACTGGAAACCGCCTTTGTTTAATTCTGCCGATTATTTGCGAAAAAAGGCACAAAACAGAATAGTTTATTGACCAGCAACGGATTTTTCGGCATAATTAGCATTCTTATAATTTACCGGGTCATTTATTATGTCTTCAGAAAGAAGCGAAAAAAAGAGTTCCGAGAAGCAATCTGCGAAGAAGAGAGACAGAGCGGCAGAAATTGCTGACACGTTTGAATGGTTGATAACCGCTTTCATATTAGCCTTTGTGTTCCGTGCGTTTGTAATGGAGGCGTTTCGCATACCTACCGGCAGTATGGCCGATACTCTTAAGGGGGCCCATTTTCGGCTGCGATGCCGTCAGTGCGGATATAAATACGAGTATGGCTTTGTGCCGGGAAAGTATGGATTTCATGATGATTACGTTCCACGTTCCGGACATCTGAAATCATATCGCTCTCGCTGTCCAAGCTGTGGCAATTATCAGCCGGTCGGCGGTACGATGCCGGTGGCGAACGGAGACCGGATTCTTGTGCTAAAGTGCATTTATCAGTTCTTCGAGCCCAAGCGGTGGGACGTAATAGTATTCAAGAATCCGCCTGAACCGGAGGTAAATTATATCAAACGATTGGTTGGCCTTCCGGGTGAATCAGTGCAAATAATTGATGGTGACGTCTATATCGACGGCCAAATCAGCCGGAAACCTCCCCATGTCCAGAACGAGATGTGGATGCCGGTATATGATAACAATTACCAGCCTGTTGATCCCTGTGCATTTTCTTTCAACCACCACCGATGGCAGCAGCCGTTCTGGACCGGAAGATTTTCAAAATGGGAAATTGACAAAGACAGTCCTACCTTATTTCACTTAGACAGCCCGGCTGAGACCATCAGTACGATGACTTATCGCACCAAAATCGGCAACGATTTTAGAGCGACCTATGCCTATGATGAAGTTGAAGAATATGACTATATGCCGTACTGCAGTGACCTGATGGTGCGTTTTTACTGCCTTGCCAATGATCCACAGGGAAGTATCGGTATCTCTTTGAGTAAATATGAGACAACCTATCGAGCAAAAGTCAATTTTTCATCGGGAGTAATTGTCGTCACCAAGCAAGAAAAGGGCAAAGAACCGGTAAAGTTAGCTGAGATATCAATCAAACATCCGGCGATGAATAAATTTACGCTTGTTAAATTCGTCAATGTTGACCATCAATTGTTTTTTCAATTCGGCAGCGAAGAATTAACTTACGATATGGGCCGTGGTCTGGAAGATGCCGGCCGGATAAGAGCAGACATTCCGCCGCGGGTGGAAATTCTCGGCTCCGGGAAACTGACACTATCACACGTTGCGATTTTCAGGGACATCCACTACACCGAACGTAAATATGTCAATGGGCCCAAAGAAGGCAGGGCAATAGATAAACCTTTTACCTTGGGAGAAGATGAGTTTTTCGTATTAGGCGACAACAGTCCCAACAGTGAGGACGGCAGGTGGTGGACCAGAGAGGGCTTAGCAAATAAGGGTCTGTCTAACTACCGCGTGGGTATTGTTCCTCGTGACTATCTGGTGGGTAAGGCGTTGTTTGTCTATTGGCCCAGCGGGTTCAGGCCTTTCGCCAAGTTTCCAATTGGAATTATTCCTAACGTTGGCCGGATACGTTTTATCTACGGCGGCTCAAACGATAATGAGTAAGTATATGCGGAGGTGACCAAATGAGATGTAAGCTGATTGCGAGCCTGTTAGCAGGAATGATGCCGGCTTTGGACGGTTGCTATGTTTTAACAGATAGCGGTATTATCGCCGGCGGTGTTGCCGTAAAAGAATTGCGCTGTGAGTACCGTGTTAATCCTCTGGGGATTGATGTATTTAAGCCCCGGCTGAGCTGGAGTTTTGAGTTTTAAGTGTTAAGTTTTGAGTTGTTCTTTTTAACTAAAAACTCAAAATTCAAAACTAACTAATCCTCGGCCTATCAGATTTTAGTGGCCGATAGTGAGGAAAAGCTCTCCGTAAGGAGTCCTCAGGACAAACAGAACGAAGGTCAGCTTTGGGACAGCGGTAAGGTCACGTCCGAGCAGAGCAATCAGGTGGTGTATAAAGGCCAGCCGCTGAAGTCGCGTATGCGCTGCTATTGGAAGGTATGAGGTCACCGACCTGATTAAAAAGGGCGGCAACGCTATTGGAGCGATTCTTGCCGACGGATGGTACGCCGGGTATCTGGGCGTGACACGGCCATCTTGGCCGTGCTTTCATTTGCTGGAAGCAAATGCCACTGCGAAAGAGAGAACACTACGGCAGTGAGCCGCGGCTGCTGGTGCAGCTCGAAATCGAATACGACAACGGTCACATACAAACGGTCGTTACAGACAAGACCTGGAAGGCCATATACGGGCCGCTTTTAGAATCGGATTTTCTGATGGGTGAAATCTATGACGCCCGCAAAGAGATGCCCGGCTGGGACACATTCCGCTTCGATGATTCGGCGTGGCATACGGTGGCTGTTACAGATACCCAACATTTAATCGAGGCTATCAGGAAAAAGGATTGGCATCTTTCAACCGGATTTGTCGGGCTAAGTTATCTGGTACCTACGCTCACGCAGACAGGGCATCTGGATATTGCTTACCGTTTGCTCAACAATGATACTTTTCCCAGCTGGGGTTACAGTATCAAGAACGGGGCCACAACCATCTGGGAGCGCTGGGACGGCTGGACCGAGGAGAAAGGCTTCCAGACGCCGGGTATGAATTCATTTAACCACTACGCGTTTGGCTCGATTGGTCGATGGCTGTTCGGCACGGTTGCCGGCATCGAGACTGATGGGCCGGGCTACAAGCGCATTATCATTCGACCTATGCCCGGCGGTGAGTTGGAATATGCAAGGGCAAGCTATAAATCGATTCACGGTAAGATTGTCAGCGATTGGAGGATTAAAGGCAGCATGTTCACCCTGAATGTTACAATCCCTGCTAATACGACGGCAACGGTATATGTACCTGCCGGGGACATCGAGAGCGTTACCGAAGGCGGCCGGCCGGCAGCAAAAGCGGGGGCTGTGAGCTTGCTGCGTATGGAGAATGACAGAGGGGTATTTGCTGTTGGTTCAGGGCAATATCGATTTGTGTCGAAGCTGCCGGATTAAAATGAAACTAAATATCTCTGTTCTCAAACTTGTTAATCTACGCAAACTTTCTGAGTTAGGTGCTTGTCGTTTTTCGTGAAAAATCCAGCAGCGATTTGAAGTAAGCTTTTATCCAGCTCCAATGCAGAATGATATGCACTATCATCAAAACGGCAAAAATAACAGCTAAATAGAAATGAAGACCGCCCCATTCGTGCCGGGTCATCGACCAGAGGTATTTTATTTGTTCATCGGCGTGCTCTCCAGCACCCCTGCCTCCACGTAACATGCGGCCGCGACCGCCGGTACCCGGCGGCAGAATGTATTTCATAACAAAGCCGGTACAAGCCAAACCCAGCAAATCTAAAAAAGCGACCAAATCAACGATAAAATTAAGATTTATGCGTTTCATAATACGGCCACTCCAAAAAAGCAATCCGGAACAATGCCCCTGTTACAAATATTGACGTTTCAGATTAAAAAAATATTTCATCATAACTTAATTTTCCGTAAAGCAAAGTTCCATAAAGGTTGTTTCGCCTGAAATGACGCGGTCGCTTTTCAGCTTGCCATTTGACGGTTTTTCTGCTTTATTAAGCAATTATGGAAAGCAAATATTTTGACTTATCGGGGAAAACGGCGCTGGTTACCGGCGGCAGCAGAGGTATCGGCCTTGCGGTGGCACAAGGTCTGGCCGAATATGGAGCTGACGTTGCAATCGTCGCTCGTACTAAAGAGCAGCTTGAAGCCGCCGGGCGGCAAATTCAGGATGATACTGGTAAAAAGGTCTGGACCTTTCCCTTTGACATTAAAAATATTAAGGGGATAGAGGGTCTTTTCGAGAATATAGTTTCCGAAACGAAGGGCGTAGATATTCTCGTTAATTGTGCCGGGACGACCGTTCGCGGGCCAAGCGAAGAGGTTGACCTGAAGACCTGGAACCAGGTCATCGAGGTGAATCTGACTGCTGTGTTCGTGTTGTCGCAGGCGTTTTGTAGTCATCGAAAACAGGCTGGGAAGGCGGGCAGGATTATCAATATCGGCTCACTGACATGTCACGGTGCCAGGCCGACCACCGCAGCATACGCCAGCAGCAAGGGCGGTCTGCTTATGCTGACAAAAACGTTAGCGGTGGAGTGGGCTAAATACAATATCAATGTAAACGCCATCGGGCCGGGCTATATTGCAACAGACCTTACGGAGCCGCTGTGGTCCGATGAAGATTTTACCAAGTGGGTCCTTTCGAAAACTCCGCTTGGGCGATGGGGCCAGCCCGACGACCTCGTGGGCACGGCGGTTTTGCTCGCATCAAAAGCAGGCGACTTTATCACCGGACAAATCATATATGTCGATGGCGGCTGGCTGGCTCTGCTTTAGAGATCCATGACCAGTCGAGAAACTACACGCAAATTGTTAAAAGGCTTCTGCAAAATTTTTAAGGATAAATACAATGAATAGAATTCGTCAACAAGGTGCCGGATTACTCTGTATCCGGCTTGTAATCTGTGCCATTTTTATCGCACACCTCTCAGCTTGCACCTCAAGTGTCGAGTCGGCTCAGCCGGTTATCAATGAGAAAAAGGTAATCCTGACACCCAGACCCGGTCCCAAGCCACGGATAAACGGGCCGAAAGTTTATGGCTGCCGTCCCGGCAGGCCGTTCATTTACCGCATACCCTGTACGGGCAAAAGACCGATGAGTTTTAGTGCCGAGAATCTGCCCCAAACGCTAAATTTAGACGCAGCTACCGGCATTATCACGGGCACAACTCCTGAGCAGCGTGGTGAATATCCTGTAATCTTCAAAACTGCCAACAGCCGCGGCTCAATGCAGCGGCCTTTCAAAATCGTTGTCGGAGACACATTGGCCCTTACACCGCCGATGGGCTGGAATAGCTGGTACATTCATTATAGCCGCGTAACCGATGGGCACATGCGCCGGGCCGCAGATGCGATGATAGAATCAGGGATGGCGGATTTCGGCTATCAATACGTCAATATCGACGATTGCTGGATGGTAGAGCCTAACGACGAAGATCCAATGAGAGCCGGTGAAATTCGCGATACCGATGGTGCGATTAATTCCAACGCATACTTTCCCGATATGAAAGGCCTTGCAGACTATATCCACGCCAAAGGACTCAAGGCCGGTCTCTATACATCCCCAGGACCGCAAACCTGTCAGCGATACACAGGCACATATCAGCACGAGCAGATTGACGCTGAAAAGTTTGCCGAGTGGGACTTTGACTTTTTGAAATACGATTGGTGCTCCTACGGCCGGGTTGCAAGCGGCGAAGAGCCTGAACGGTTCCAGAAACCTTATCGAAAGATGGGCGATATCCTGGCAAAGCTCGAACGGGACATCGTTTTCAACCTCTGCCAATATGGTATGGGCAAGGTGTGGGAATGGGCCGGTTCGGTCGGCGGAAACTGCTGGCGAACAACGGGTGATTTGGGCCTGGAAAAAGGTTCCGAGCTGCCGGGATTTTATCATATCGGTCTGAGCAATGCCCAACACTGGCAGTACGCCAAACCGGGCCAATGGAACGACCCGGATTATATCCTTATCGGCTGGGTTGGTAACGCTCGCAAACAGGCCGAAGGGACACCCACCACCCTTACGCCCAATGAGCAGTATTCTTATATGTCGATGTGGTGCCTGATGGCCGCTCCGTTGATATTCTCCGGCGATATGGAAAAGCTCGATGAGTTCACACTCAATATCCTTTGCAACGCCGAGGCCATCGAGGTCAACCAGGACCCGCCTGGTAAGCAGGCCCCTATCATTGAAAAAACAGAAGAGTATTTCGTTATGGCCAAGGACATGGAAGACGGCTCAAAGGCCCTCGGCCTGTTCAACACCGCCGAAACCCAAACCGAAATAGCAGTACTCTGGAAAGAACTCGGCATAACAGGCCCGCACCGGGTCCGCGACCTCTGGCGCCAAAAAGACTTAGGCACCTACAAGAATCAGTTCAAGGCCAAGGTTCCAAGACACGGCGTCGCCTTCGTTCGTATGTTCCCGGTGAACGGCACCCAATAGGGACGGCAAGCCCAATGAGACCTATCGCCGTGCTCGGATACACACAGCACCCTGGTGAGTAATGAATAAGCTTGTCCTTCGCTCACTTCTGTGCTATCTTACCGCCGGATAACAAACAATAAATCCAGGTATTTCCGGGCAGCAGTGTGGCTACCTATTGGGATGATTGACTACTGGTATTTCAGGAGGCAGTTGTTATGAAGACTCGTCGATTCAGGATATTGGCTGTTGTTTGCATACTATTGTCGGGCTTACTACTTTTCCTTCATACTCCAGTCCGGGCCGAGGGTGCAGGCAGCTCTCAACAAAAGCTGGTCCTTGACGCACGCAATCGTGCACCGTTGTCCGACGGCACCGGTCGATTCAGGGTCGTGCAGAAGAAGTTAGAGTGGGATCCTGAGCAAACCGCTATTATTATTTGCGATATGTGGGACCAGCATTGGTGCAAGGGTGCGACCAGCAGGGTCGGAGAGCTTGGGCCGCGGATGAATGAGATTGTTCGCAAAGCGCGTGACATGGGCATAATGATAGTACATTCGCCCAGCGGTACGGTCAATTTTTACGAGGACCATTCGGCCCGCAAACGCGCCCAAGATGCACCAAAGTCAGCTAATGTGCCCGATGACATCAGTAAATGGTGCCGATGGATTGATGAAAATGAAAAAACGTTGGGATACCCCATCGACCACTCGGACGGCGGCTGTGATTGTCAGCCGATGTGCAAGCAGGGCTCACCCTGGCGCAGGCAGGTAGATATTATCGAGATTCGCAATGAGGACGCTATCAGCGACTCGGGTGTGGAGATATGGAACCTGTTAGAGCAGCGAGGCATCGACAACGTTATTATTATGGGTGTGCATACCAATATGTGCGTTCTCGGCCGGCCCTTCGGGCTGCGGAATATGGCACGGTACGGCAAAAACGTGGTGCTGATGCGCGATATGACCGATACGATGTACAACTCGCGGATGCGTCCCTTTGTCAGCCATTTTACCGGCACCGACCTTGTAGTCGAGCATATAGAAAAGTACGTCTGCCCGACGATTACCTCAACGGCATTCACGGGACAGCCGCGGTTTCGTTTCAGGAACGACAAGCGTCCGCGCGTGGTGTTCATTTCCGCTGAAAGCGAGTATAAAGCCGAACAGTCACTGCCGGAGTTTGCGCACGAGCTGGAAACAAAATACGGCCTGTCCTGCGAGGTACTTCAAGGCAGCATAAACAAAACAGGGCCAGGACGCTACTACATTGCAGGTATGGAGGCACTGACAGATGCGGATTTAGCGGTGCTGTTCGCACGGCGCAGGGCGCTGCCCGCCGAGCAAATGAAATATTTCCGTAACTACATGGACAGCGGCAGGCCATTAATTGGATTGCGGACCGCCAGCCACGCGTTCGATACTCGCGGCAATGCGCCGGCCGGTTATGCCGAATGGCAGAAGCTGGATCCCGAGGTCTTAGGTGGAAACTATCACGGCCATCACGGCAACGGACCCAAGTGCGCCGTTACGACAGCCGCCGGTGCCGATACTCATCCGATACTTGCCGGCGTGCAGATGCCGTTTACCAGCAACGGTTCGCTATACGAGGTACGCCCGCTGACTAAGTCAACAAAACGGCTGTTGATTGGCACTATTCCCGACAAAGAAGCCGAACCGGTGGCCTGGACCAATAGGTATAAGAATTCCCGCATCTTCTACACATCGCTGGGTCATCCGGACGACTTTCAAAATCCACAATTTCGCCGGATGCTTATCAACGCGGTGTTCTGGACGATGAATAAACCGGTACCGAAACCAAAAGAAACGAGATAACCAGCGGCAAAATATACTTTCATTAGTTAGTATCTGTTGCGGAAAACGAAAATCGACGATGTCACCCCTGCCCCTGCTTCCGCAGGGGTAAACTTGTCCCCGCGAAAGCGGGGAGCAGGGGTCCAGAGCGAAAAACTGGATTCCCGCTTTCGCGGGAATGACAAATATGGATACATACGCTTCGGCCTGTTGGAAGTCGTAGACCGCTTCCGACAGGCGGGGGTCTTCGACTAACAGGCGTACTGAATTTCGAAGTACAAGACAGAGAACGCCGGAATACGGAAATGTAAATGACGTGGCTTTACATCGCCGTGCCGGCGATGGCTAACCAAAAGACTGCACACCGCATCAATAAACTCAATTTTTCCTAAAATTTACTTCATTATTTGTCAACCGATGGGCTACGATAGCCGTTTATACAGATAGCTGGATTAAATCCCTTTGGGATAAATAGCCTCAATGGAAAACACCGACAAAAGTTTAATAGAAGCCCATTGTCAGGGCGATCCGACAGCGTTTAGTGAGCTTGTACGCCGATACGGGGACAGTATATTGGGATATTTGATGCGAATGAGCGGTAATCACCACCAGGCTGAAGACCTTTTTCAGGAGACTTTCAAACGTGTGCACGAAAAAGCCCATACGTTTCGCGGCGATAAATTTAAGAACTGGCTTTTTACGATTGCGACGCATGTGGCTATTGATGGTTTGCGGAGGCGCAGACGGATGCAGGTTGTATCGCTGAATCAAAGACTCGATTGTACCGGCCAGGACAGCGAAGAGCTGAGTGCTGTTGCATTAGCGGACGATTCGTGCGAGCCTTCGCGAGAGGCGGCAAAGGCCGAGCAGGCCGAACAGGTCAGAGACGCAATAGAGTCGCTGCCGGCAAGACAGCGGGCGACGCTCGTCCTGGCCTATTATCAGCAGCTAAGTTACCCGGAAGTGGCAAAGGTCCTGGATTGCTCTCTGGGAACGGTGAAAACACAAATGTACAGGGCGCTGAGGACGCTGGCGCAAAAGTTACCTGATGTTTAGGCGATAGTAAAATGAAAAATCATCTTACAGAACGAGAGCTTATCGAATACCAGTTCAAACTGGTTTCTGATATGCAAATAAAAGAAGCAGCCGAGCATCTCCAAAGCTGTGGCGAATGTCGTGAGCATCTGGAGAAACTACAGCGGAAATTTGCAGCGCTGGATCTGCTGCGTGAAGAGGTTGAAGTCTCCGAGGATTTGATTTCGCGCGTGACAGAGCAGGCCCAGGGTGACACAAGTGGAACGATATTAAAAAAGAGATTCTTCGCTGCGCTCAGAATGACAAAGTGGGCCGCCGCCGCAGTACTGCTGGTTGGGTTGCTGCTGTTAGCTGCTCAGTTAGGTAAGGATGGGACAAAGAAACGTGAAGCTGCGAAAGGGCCGATGCCAGCAGTGGAAATGGAGCTTGCAAGCAAACCGGAGATTACATCAGCCGAGGGTTTGGACAAAGATGCGGTTAGGAAGACAACGCTTGCAATGGCGCCGAAGGAAAAGGAAGATGACAGGTATGCTGCATTTGATGAAACTGCGGCGGATGTAATACCTGAGCAGCCGCCTTTTGCGCCGGCAAGTGCGATTGAATTGGTAACACTGCCGAGACGGGACAAGGTGCAGCTTACGATTTACAATTCCGCTGATTTGACCCTGGTGCGGGAACGGCGGAACTTAACGCTGAAGAAGGGCTGGAACTGGCTGCAGTTTATGTGGGCCAATACACTGATTGACCCGACGTCACTGTCTTTAGAGCCGTTGGCCCAGGCCGACAAAATTGATATACAGCAGTTAGTGTTTCCAGCGAGGCTGCGGGAGCTTGGCCGCTGGCTCATTCGCTCAGAGGTCAGCGGCCAGGTACCGTTCGAGATAACGTATTTTACCAGCGGACTTTCCTGGCGGGCGTTCTATATGGGAACGCTCTCGCAAGATGAAACAACAATGCAATTGGCCGGCTATGTAAGAGTTGGTAACAATAGCGGCGAGGATTATGAAAAAGCACAGACCCGGCTGATTGTCGGCCAAGTCCATATTCTTGACCAAATAGCCGAATTAGCAAAACGCCAGTATCCTTACAACAGACCAGTGCAGTTCGACGCTTACGATGGTTCTCGGGCCTTGGAAGATAAGCTTGAACGCCTCGATGAAAAACTCTCCTATTCGTACGCTGAAAAAGAACTCGACACAGAATTGAAACGTAAGGAAATCAGGAAAGAGGGTTTGAGTGAGTATTTCCTTTATACGATTGAGGGAACGGAGACTATACCGGACAAATGGGGCAAGAGACTGCTTTCGTTTGAGGCTGCTGATATTGAAGTCGAGGGTTTATATAAATACGATGAGCAGCGCTGGGGTAATCAGACAATAAGGTTCGTTAAATTTGCAAACGATGAAGACCACAACCTGGGCGAAACGCCGATTCCGAATGGAACGGTCAAAATTTACGGCCAGGCCGATGAGCAAGGCCATTTATCATACGTAGGCGGGACGAATATTAAATATATTCCGGTGGATGAAGAGGTTGAGTTAAATCTTGGCCCGGCCCGATTGGTCAGCGTTGAGCCGAAGCTGATGGATTTCAAGACGGAAAACTATAGATTCGACAGGCGTGGCAACGTTGCCGGCTGGGATGAAATACGAACCTGGAAAATCGAGATTACTAATACTCGTGCACTACCGATAGAGATTGAGATTACCCGCGGCCTTGGCACCGCGTACTGGACCATGCAGGTCGATATTCCATACGAAAAACATGATGCTACGCATGCCCGTTTCAAAGTAAATCTTGAACCGCGAAGCAAAAGCACATTTGAATACACGATAATGACGTATCACGGTGTGCGAGAAGAAACATTAGCTGAAAAAAACTGAAGGTGAAAAAATAAGCACGAAAAGGTAACAATCAATTTTTTTAGGAGACTGAATTATGAACGGCAAAAGAATCAAAATTCTGGCAATGGTTTTGGGATTGGTGATTGTCACTATCGCCGAAGGCAGGATTAAATTAGTGGCGCTGCCTGAGCGGGCGGCGACGGTGATTCGCTTAGACAATCCGAGGGCGACTCTAATCGAGGAAGAGCGCGTGCTGACATTGCAAAAAGGTCTTAACAAGGTGGATTTTTCCTGGAAGGCTGTATCCATCGACGCCGACTCGATTCGGCTGCGGGTCCTTGAGCATCCGGACAATGTAACACTGCTAAATGTAAGTTATCCGCCTAATGAGGCAGCCTTAGTCTGGGAAATCAGCAGCGATGGTGACTACGCCGAGACGGTGCGAATCAGCTATCTGCTGAGCAATATCGACCGGCTGATTACTTACAAGGCGATAGCCGACAAGGCTGAAACCTTCGTTGATTTGAAAAGCTACTTAGTGCTGCGGAATTTCTCAGGTGAGGATTTCGCTAAGGCGCGGGTGCTTCTGGATTACGGCGAGGCCTTCGAGCAGGGTATCGACCATGAGGAGACCAAGCAGATGCTGTTTCTAAAAGCCTCGAAGGTGCCGATTACAAAAATCTGGACATTCGATGCAGCCAAGCTGCCCTGGGACCCCGAACAACTGGAAAACCAGAATGTCGGAATCCCGGTAAGCTATCGAATTGTCAACGACGCCAAAAGCAAATTAGGCGAATTTGCACTCTGGGGCGGCAAGGCACGACTTTTCCAGGACGATGGGCACGAGAGCACCATCTTTTTGGGCGAAGACGTATCGGCACTGGTACCGGTCGGCGAGAAGATGGAACTCTATATCGGCGACAGCAGGGACATCGTCGTTACGCAGCGCAAAATGACGGACACTCAAATCAACATACGAAGGAACAACGATAAAAGCCCGAAAGTTGTGCTCTATGATACCGACGAAATAATCACAGCAAAGATTGAGAATTTCAAAGATAGCCCCGCTGAGCTTACGATGATACAGCACATTCCCGGCCAGTGGGACATGGAAAAGTGTAATATGAAGTACGAGAAAAAGGACGCTAATACACTTGAGTTTGAGATTAAGCTTCCCGCCCGCACTGCGGACGGCCCAGCCACGAAGGAGCTGACAATGCACTATCATCGCCGCAACATACGGCCGGGAGTAAATGTAAGGCCGATGCCCACGAGGGCGTCACAGCCTGTAAGAAGATAATAAGCTCTTGAACCGGTCCAAACTAAAGGAACAGTAAAATGAAACGTATAATATTCACACTACTTATAATTGTTGTGACGGCCGGGGCCAGCCGGGCAAAAGTCGATTTGGTTACATTGCCTTCGCGGGACACCGTACAGCTTACGATTTATAATTCGGCGGATATGACGTTAGTGCGTGAAAGCAGGGCGCTGACGCTGAAAGACGGAGAAAACAAGCTGCAATTTTCCTGGGCCAATACGCTTATCGACCCGACGAGCTTGGAGATGCTGCCTAAGGCCAATGCGGATAAAATTGATATCGCTGATTTGACTTATCCGCCGAGGGTAAGAAACCTGGGGCTGTGGAATATTGAAAGCGGCGTAAGCGGTAAAGTGCCGGTGGAGATTACGTATTTGACCAGCGGATTAAGCTGGCGGGCGTTTTATATGGGCACACTCACTGAAGATGAAAAGACGATGCAACTGCAGGGTTATGTGCGGGTAACCAACAACAGCGGCGAAGATTACGAAAACGCCCAGACGCTCCTGATTGTCGGCAAAGTCCACATACTCGACCAGATAGCTGAGCTTGCCCGGCGGCAGTATCCTTATGGCCGACCAGGTGAAATAGAACCGGAAATGGAGGAATTGAAACGAAAACTGGAAGTGGCTAAAAAGGTGATGTCTCTGGCAAGGGCCGCTGCCCCCCCACCTCCTATGGCTATAATGCCCAAAGAAATCGAGAAAGAAGGGCTGAGCGAATATTTTCTCTATACAATCGAAGGGACCGAAACGATACCGACCGGCTGGTCGAAACGGCTGCTCAGCTTTGAGGTTGACGAAGTGCCGGTAGTAAACCTTTACAAATACGAAGAAGAACGTTACGGCACCTCTGTTGTTCGCTTCCTCAGCTTCAAGAACGATAAAGAGCACGAATTAGGCGAAACTCCTATCCCCGGCGGGATGCTGAAGGTTTATAGAAATGCCGGCGGTGAGGGGCACCTATCTTATACGGGGCAGTCTTCGTTCAAGTATATCCCTGTGGATGAGGACGTGGAGCTTAACCTTGGTGCGGTTGCCAACGTTGTTGTCGAGCCGGCGCTTATGGACTTCAAGACGGATAACTACAGGTTCGACAGGCGCGGCGATATTTTCGGCTGGGACGAGATTCGCACCTTCAAAATTGAAGTCAAAAATACTCGCGATATTGACGTTAAGGTCGAGATTAAGCGCAACTTCAACACGTCGTACTGGAAGCTGGCTCGAAGCGGGGACTTTGGTAAATTCGAGCAGGTGGACAAGGACACCGTCAAATTCACCCTAACGCTCAAGCCAAGGTCAACGAGGAAATTTGAGTATGTGCTGAGAACGTATCACGGCACAAGAGCGGAAGATTAAGAGCTTTGTGCTAAGGATTTCCGGTCAGCCGGACGTCAATAATTCGGCGGCTATATAAATCATTGACATTCACTTCCAATACCGTTATTTTTAACAGAGTAGTGCTTTGTCACAAATGTATTAATGGATTGCTATTTTACAGAAGGTCGTCACCCCGAGCGAAGCCGAGGGGTCTATTAAAATAGATTCCTCGACTCCGCTGCGCTCCGCTCGGAATGACGGGGGTGTGTGTCGCGCTCGGATTGACAGTTCCTCAAACCAGACGTGATAGAGCAGTAGTTTTATGTTTTTTTATATTAACTTTTTTGGTTTTTTGGTATCGGGAGCTTAATTTGAGGGTTCTTTCGGGCATACAACCATCCGGCAAGCTTCATATAGGCAACTTTTTCGGTGCCATGCGTCAGCACCTGCAACTACAGGCTGAGCACAATTGCTTTTATTTTATCGCCGATTATCACGCGCTTACCAGCAATCCAACGCCGGCCGAGGTTGCCGGCCATACCCTTGATGTGGCAATGGATTATATCGCTTTGGGCCTTGACACTGAAAAAACCGTCTTCTGGCGCCAGTCCGACGTGCCCGAAGTTACGGAACTGACCTGGCTGCTTTCCTGCGTAACGCCGATGGGCCTATTGCAGAGATGCACAAGCTACAAGGACAAAGTAGCCCAGGGTCTGAGCCCTAATCACGGCCTGTTCGCATACCCTGTCCTCCAGGCCGCAGACATCCTCATTTACAACAGCGACCTTGTCCCGGTCGGCGCCGACCAGAAACAGCACATCGAGGTTACCCGTGACATCGCAATACGATTCAATAACGCTTACGGCAAAGTCTTTACCGTGCCGGAAGAACACATCATCGAATCCGCAGCCGTCGTTCCGGGCATCGATGGCCTAAAGATGAGTAAAAGCTACGGAAATACCATCGAGATATTCGAGCCGGAAGTTAGTGTTAGAAAAAAGATTATGAAAATCGTTACCGACTCCACGCCGGTCGAAGACCCCAAGGACCCCGACAAATGCAACGTCTTTGCACTTTTGAAGCTGGTCGCCTCGCCGGAGGAGCTGGCCGAGTGGGAAAGCAAATATCGAAACGGCGGCATGGGCTATGGCCAGGCCAAGAAACGCCTCGCCGAGCTGATGACAGACTATTTCAAGCCGTTCCGACAGAAAAGAACCGAGCTTGAAAATAATATCGACTATGTCAAAGAAGTGCTTTCCAAGGGCGCCGAGCGGGCAAAAGCCGTAGCCAGGGAGACGCTCGAAAAGGCCCGTCAGGCTGCCGGATTGAGGAAATAATTATGGCTGATAAGCTTGTTACAATTGCGACGTTCCCAGATTACATCGAAGCCGATTTAGCAAAACAGCTGCTCGATGATTTTGGAATCAAATCGGTTGTAATGGGCGAGAAGTTTTCGGTGCTTCCGTATCCGGTCCCTTCTTTAGCAAAACTGCAGGTTTTCGAAAGCCAGGCTGAGCAAGCACGGGAAATCTTGGAATCTCAGGAATCTCAAGAGGAACAGGAGCAATAATACCGAGGGCATAAATACCGAGGGCATAAATTGGCTGATTATCGCGTAAATCTTGATATATTTGCAGGGCCTCTTGATTTGCTCCTGTATTTAGTCCGCAAGGAGGAGGTGGATATTTACGATATTTCCATCGCTAAAATAACCGACCAGTACATCCACTATATCGAAATGCTCAAAAGCCTTGATATTGACCTGGCGGGCGACTTTTTAGTGATGGCGGCAACGTTGATGCAGATAAAATCGGCAATGCTCCTGCCAAAAGCAGAACCCGAGTCCGGCCTTCTCGGAGAGGAGGATTTGGCCGACCCCCGCACAGAGCTTATCCGCCAGCTCCTCGAATACAAGAAGTTCAAGGA
>JBDRTM010000264.1:0-4443 GCA_043824065.1 Planctomycetota bacterium
GCTGTCCTTGCCATACCGCGCATGGAAATGAGGTGGATTGTGATCGTCGTAAAACATGGCAATAATAATTCCGTAGAATCGGCTAATTTCAGGCATCCTGGAACCTACTTTAAGTTACATGGGATTTTTTTTCAAACAACAAATCATAAAGTTCATCGGAAGCCCGACTTGGAGGCGGTCCGACTCGTTCGATCTATTCCACAACATCCTCGAAATTCCCATGCCAGATGTCGAACTCCTCACCCGTTCTCCACCCGTGAACATCAGGTCGAGCATTGAGCCATGCCGTGATCTTCTTCAACCTAGCGTCAGGATCGTCCACGCGTCGGCCAAGCTCAACGATCACGTCAAGCCTGTCTTTATTTCCGCCTCCACCGCAGTAGCATCCAGCCGCTTCTATAGCTTCCAAGATGAAGGCGTCAAGGAACTCGTCGAATCCGTCCTTCCGGTTTAGGGTGACGATGAGATGCCGTCCCCATTCGGTGAACTCGCCATAATGCTTTTTCTTGCGGAGTCGCTTCTTCATCTCTTCATCTTTCAGACCGGAAGTACTGCGTCACGCACGAGAGTGCCGTGTCGCATGCACGCTGCGGCTCACCGTCATTTCGGTGATTTCTGTTCTGCCATCATGATCAAATCTTGTATCAAGTCACCGGCGCGGCGGCTGTTTTACCGCGTCCGTGTGAACCGTTTTGTTAGCGAAATAATTTATCCTTTAATAATCTCGACAAGTTTTTCAATGAACTACCCCGCAGCAAGCTACGGGGTATCAAAACCGAATAACTCGAGTTGTTGACTATGCAATTTCTTATACTCTTTTTCCCGTCCTTGCTTCTTCACGTATTCCGTAATGCTCTTCTCATTGCCAAATTGCCCAACCGTGTTGATGAAATACCCCTTGGACCAAAACTCCCCGCCCCAAAGGGCCTTCTTTACCGACGGCACACGCATGAAGATCTCTCGGGCCGTTATACTCTTGATCGTCTGAACTATCTTCTTCGGGCTATACATCGGAACGGTCTGAACCAAAAAATGAACGTGATCCATATCCGCCCCTATCTCCAAAAACCTTATCTCGTAACGCTTAGATATCTCCAAGCATACGTCCCGCAACTCCTTATCCACCTCTCCCGTAAACACCACACGCCGATACTTCGCTGGACATACCAGATGATACAATAAAACCGATACATTATGACTCTTATGAATATATTCGCTCACATAGACAATATCTCATACAAATCTGTTCGAAGCAAGCTTCGGGGAATATTACCCGGAGAGATTTAAGAAAATACACGATTTCTTAAAAATAACCGTTTTTAAGGACATATGGTTCTGTCATGTCTACGAGTCTTTGCCCTCACAGTGCAATAAAAGTAAAGATAATTGATTGAAAAATGTTATCTTTATTACATGATAATGCCAAGTGGTCGATGCAGCGTTACCGTGTCATGGACGCAAACACAGAGTGAAAATATGCGGGATAGCGGTCAATGGCAGCCCACACCTCTGAAGCTGATTCCTTCACCAAGGCTCTAGCAGATGTGGTCGATGTAGCAATTGACGAAATTGCTACATCGACCTCCTGCGCTACGACTCGCTCGGCGAAACCTGCTTCGAAGAAAGCAATCGAGCTTACGGTGGGGAGTCCGTACTTGAGACGCTTTTGAAGTGTGTTTATCAACCCTTCCAGGCGCTCTTTTTCTTCCTCTTCTCCAATCACCTGTGCTAGAGCCTCAGTTATTGCAGCGAGAAGCAACGCGAACCCATACCCGAATGTCTGTTCGCACAGCGCGACCACCAAATCAATGGTAAAAGCTCGGCGCTGTTCCCCATGCGGATAACGCGCATCGAGAGCGTTTAAGCCGTCGTACAGCGATCCATATGGTTTGCCTTCAATCCAAGAACATGCCAAACGGTAGATCGCCTCTGGCGGCTCCGTGTCTTTCGGGCGCGTCTCAGGTGCAAGCTGCGTGAGCAGAGGCCATAGAACTTCGAGTAAGCCCTCTTCGTCAGCGCAGGCTAAAAGCTGTTCAACATTTGCAGTTACCCATCCGTCAATGGCCAGAGCGTCGTTCACGCCGAGCAACGTTCGCCCGAACCGCGCTTGCTGGTCGACATCCGGAACCGCTTTCTCTATGTGTTTTGCGACCTCGATAAATACGTCAACTAGATGGGTCCGATCCACCTCATTCCCAAGGTAATGGGCAAATGTCTCCTTGGCAAGAGTTACTGCCTTCTCGTAGAACGCCTCTGGCGCTGTCTCCTCGCGGTACGCCATTAAGAAACTCTGTACAGAGTCGAGCACAGCGCATTTGAAAGAAAGCTGCTTTAAGAGTGAAGCTGCTGAGAAATTTCTCTCCATCAAATCCTTCGGTAGCGCCCTGGCGAAAGCGAATAACTGCTCTCGCTCGTAGAGTAACTCCTTGACGATTTCGACTGGCGAGGCTGTTAGGAAGTAAGTCTCGTAGTCGTTGTAGAGCGGGTGAACAAGCTCCAGGAGCGTGCTGCCGGTTGGTTCTGTCTTTTCCGGCAGGAGCAGGTCCTGTACTGACTTCCACCTCCTCGGTTCTTTCAGTCGGTCATCGAACAAACTCGGGTCAGTGAAGATGACAGTGCCTTCTCCATGCATTCCTGCTCGACCGGCCCTGCCCATAAGGTTGTGAAAGTCCCGAGATTTGATGACATCTTGTCCTTGCTGAGTGCCGGTTACCAACAGGTACCGAATCGGGAGATTGACCCCTTGCGCCAAAGTTGATGTGCACACTACGAGTCCAATCAGACCGTCACGCATGGCATGCTCGATTGCTAGCCGCAGGCCATGCGGCGTGTTTCCGTGATGGGCAAATATGCCCAGTGCTGCCGCCTTGGTCAGGTATGAATTATCACCAAAGTTCTGGTGGTACAAATACGTTAAGCGGGCAAGTTCAACTTGATCACACGACGTTGACGGGGCATCAATTGAGATTCCGCGAGCAAACACTTCTTCGGCTGCTTCGCGAACGATTTTGGCTGCTGACAGTTTCGTGCCGGTAAATATGGCTACGCCACCGTTTGGCACCAACTTAAGGCCCAGATACAGTGCGATAGACCTGCTGTCCGTTCGCTCAGGAAATGGCCGAGGCTTCCATTCCCTGCCACGTAAAGAAAGATTCTCCGTAACCAATACGCGTGGCACGAAGAACAACTGCTCTCCGCCAGGCTTTTCGCGGAAGCTCAACTGGCCGAGCTTGCCTTCAGGCCAACTTGTGAATGCCAGCGCTCGTTGTGTTTGCATCGAGCTATCTGCGACGACTCTCGACTCGTCCTTAAGCAGCCATGCTGCAAGCGTAGATGCGTTTTGAATCACGGCTGATATAAGTACTGACTGTGAGTTGTCCGTCAGCAGACGCTTGATGGAGGTCAGTAACAGCTCGTACGTGACACCTCGACTTCCTGCGTCGAACTGGTGCCCTTCGTCGTAAACGATGAGACCAATACGGTTCACCACGTCGGGTAACTGCCGCAATACGTAGAGGAGCTTTTCGGGCGTCAGCACTAACACATGTGGCCTGGCAACGCCGCCCATGCCAAGAAGCCCTGCAAGCTCGCTTATGTAATCGGGTTGGAGCGCATCGCTCAAT
Source organism: Planctomycetota bacterium (assembly GCA_043824065.1). Lineage (GTDB taxonomy): Bacteria > Planctomycetota > Phycisphaerae > Sedimentisphaerales > Anaerobacaceae > NIOZ-UU13. The sequence continues at coordinate 3,624 of JBDRTM010000264.1, forward strand.
TGGTTGACCTGATAGCTGTCTTCGGTGAACGCATTTCTGAGACTGTTTGCAATCTCTTGGACGAGTGCACGAAATGGTGCGACCACGACAGCCAACGTCGTTCGCTGTGACAGAAAGGCCGAGCGGATGACCAGCTCGGTTGCTCGGGTTTTTCCCGAGCTCGTCGGCATCTGAACGACGGCAGACTTACCACGGTACAGTCCTGCAACTCCCAGCATCTGTTGTGAAGGCCACATCTCCCTGACGGAATCAGCCCGCTCCAAATACGCACGCCATCGCTCGGCTCCTATCTCGGAGTAGCGGGGAAGAAGCGACCAAGCAGACCGCGCGATGCGTTGTACGACAACCGCGCCGAGGACATCGGCCATCAAGAGTTCATGGGGTGAGCCGTTTGCGTACGCCCAATCTCTCAAAGGCAAAATTTGTTTGTGAGCTGTCGCTTCGCTATTTCCCGTGATGAAATGGCCGCGTATAACTTGCAACAGTTCTGCCAAGTGGGGGTTGTTGACCTTTGGGATCTCCAACGCCCATGGTTCGGCCAATGCCCAGCGCACAGCGGCGGCAAGCTCGTCGTCTGGAGCAAGGACATTGAAAAGTCGTTTGCACAGCACAGAAGCGTTGCCGGGCATATCGCTCAAGTAGAAGGCACTCGCGCCCAACAGAAGCAGCTCAAACGAGAGGGCGGTGTTTAGCCGCGACTCAACATAGGCAGACAACACTCTAGCGGCAAACTTGTAGATCGTAAAATAGAATTGACCCCCTATCGGCATTTAAAATTGACCCCCTGATGGCGTACAATCTCCTCCCGCGATAAAGGGGA
>JBDRTM010000265.1:0-7245 GCA_043824065.1 Planctomycetota bacterium
CGGAAAGATTGAATTTTTAGATGCATTTGATATTCTTTTTAGAAAAGAGGCTCAGTCCCGGCGCTTCGGGATAGTTGAGCAGGGATATATATTTGTTTATGGGAATTCTCAGCTTATTCCTACCTTTCGGAGAACGGTGAATTGACGGATAGCTTAAATTAACCAATTAATCCATCCACTCATCAACGCATCTACTCATCAACTCGTCTGTCTTCCGTCCTCTGACTACTGTCCTGCCAATGCATCATCAATAGCTTTTTTAACTGCATCCACAGCCGGTGACTTTGGCATCTTTTCGCAAGCCGCTTCGATAGCCTTCTTTGCCTGGCTGAGTCTGTCCATTCGGTAACAAACATAACCCAAGAGAAATTCCAATCGGCCTGAACCGCTCCGTCCCAACCATTCCTTAATATCAGCTATTCTGCTTTCGAGCTTGTTTTCACCGCCTAACATACCAGCAAGGTCGATTTTAGTCCGTGCATATTCCGGAGCAATCTTGAGGGCTCTGGAAAGAAACAGCGCACTGCTGATATATTCGCCGGCGGCGAATAACGCATGCCCTCTGCCGGCAAGGCAAAGTGCCAGGCCACCGGCCTGGATCGGATCCGACCCGGCTTCGCCGGGATCCAGCTTATAAATAGACGCCAAAGCAAAAGAGTCCGCTGCCGCGTAGTACCTGCCGGCCTTTAGATGGCCTTGTGCTGTCTGGAGGTGCTGATTGAACTTGGCCTCCGAGTAAGACTCAGGGCTGGTGTGTGGTCCCCTAATGCGCCTGGCCTTGGCGGATAAGTCAGCTTGCGAAAGCTTATTCAGTTCATCCAACGGAGAACTTTTCTCTCGATAACTTCCACGGTTCGCCCTGTTAGAAGTCTGTACCGAACTTCCACCAGTCTGCCAAAAGGGCTCACTTCTAATGGGCTTCGGTGTTTCTGGAAATCCGAAACGGGATTCCTCCTGACCATCCGCTTCAGCCTCCAGACGGGCATCCACGGACCTGGTCAAATCGTCGATTTGCTGTTTTATTCGCTCAAGAACGTCCGAACCAGATCTGTCACGTTGGCCCTGCAGGTCTCTGCCGTGTTCATCAGGTTTACCCACACCTGGCTGAGTTTCCCAGCCCCTAACTTTCTGCAAAGTGGGCTCATCCTGAAACACCAGACCCTTCATCATTGCGTCAGCTTGCGCAGGCGTTAGCGCGTCCCCGCCGAAGCCTGGTTCGGTCGTCTGAACTATTTCAGCTACCTGGCTTTGCTTGTGTTCCGGACTCCATACCACAAACCTCTGCTCATGGGCCGTTCCTGGGTCTTGAGTCTTGAGTCTTGGCTCTTGAGTCTTGACTACTGGATATTGGGTCTTGACTATTGGGTCTTGAGTCTTGAGGCCTGGGTCTTGAGTCTTGAGTCTTGTGTCTTGGGTCTGTTCTTGGTACCGTTCAACCATCAACTTTTGGTCTTGCGGCGATATGCCTGCCTCGTCTCGAGTAAGTAGCTGCAGCTCCCGTATGCTTTTTACTATTTGTAGAGGCTTAGCTGATGTACCATATTGCGTTTGTGGTTCCTGCAGTCCTAAGCCGGATGGTTCCCGCGAAGTGCCGGCCCAGGTAGAAAAACCCTCGCTGGATAAACTCTGTTTCTCCAAACCAGATACGCGCGTTCCCACCGAGTACTGCCCCTGCGGTGTACGGTCATTAATCCTTGTTACCGGCCTGAAAACTCCGGAATAGCCGGGTCTTGTAGTGGTTACTGTCTGGCTCCGTGAATAGTACGGCTGAACACTGTATTTACCAGTATAAAGGCCGAAGTCTTCTACGCCGGCCGAATCTCTCAAAAAGGAACTAAGCGACGACGAACCAAGGTCGGCCCTGAAAGTCGTGGTTGACCCATAAGGCACAGTGTCGCGGAAGTGCCTGCCGCGGCGGACATTGCCGGTAATTACAAGGTTACTACTCGTATCAATCGTATTAGGGTTGCTAATCAGACCACTCTGGATACTGCTCGGAGGAACGGTGCTCGAGCCGGCAGGATTCATTATCGCATGGTTTTCTATCGACCAGCTTATTGGCGAACTAAGTGCGAAAAACATCGCTATCACTGTGATAAAAAGCCAATTCTTCATAATACAAAGTACCTCTCTGTTTTTCATGATACCCTGGTAGCCTGATATCCTGATACCCTGTCAGGCAGTGGGGCCTTTCTTGTATTTCGGTTTCTCAGCCCAGCTAAGTTTCGTGGCCAGAGTGTCCCATTGACTGCGAAGCGGATTGTTCACGATTAAAAAATCGTAGCTTTCTCTCTCGACTCTCACCACATCATCAATTGACAGCCTCAACGAAACCTGGCCGTCGATAGAAACAGTTGTGCCTTCGTTGACTCGTATTCCCACGACCTCTATTGTGCTCTCAGCGTTAATAACGATTGGCCGAAAGCTCAAAGAATGAGGACAAATCGGCGTAATAACCACCGCCTCCATCTTAGGTGAGACTATCGGGCCTCCTGAGGATAGATTGTAGGCCGTTGAGCCCGTCGGGGTGGAAATTATTAACCCATCACTGACACAACCGGCTAATGGCTGACCATCCACCGATATTTTAAGCTCAACCGTTCTAAATGGCGGCCCAGCCGTGATAAAAACATCATTGATAGCTGCTGAGCAAAATTTCTGGGTTCGGTCCTCTTCCCGGCCATCGCTGACTTCGGAAAGCTCTCGTCTCGGCGGAGGCCGGAGCCGGGCAGTCGAGCCGAAAACTCTACAGCTTAGCATCATCCGCTTGTCTATCTGGGCTGTGCCTTTTGTTAAACAAGGGAAAAAATCCTTAAGCTCACTAACACTGAATTCCGCTAAGAAACCAAGCTTGCCGACGTTAACGCCTATCACCGGCACACTTGCTTTACTCACATTCCTTGCCGTCGAGATGATACTCCCATCGCCGCCGAACACTATTGCAAAATCACATTCTGTTAGAATCTCAGCTCTACATTCCTCAATGTTGCAGCTTGCTACTATCTCGGCCTTGTCCTTCGCAAAGCTGGCAAATTCCTCAATCGCCTCGTGGACTCCTTCCTTTTGAGGATCACCGAAAATCACTAATTTGGGCTGAAGTTTCATATTTCGCGTCTCGTATGTTGTAGCTCGTATATCGCACATCCAGTATCGAATATGCTTTGTTGAAAACCCTATGGCTGTCATTCCTTCGCTCCGCTCAAGGACAGGTCTGAACGAAGCGCAGCGAAGTGAACAATCTCTTCGGGTCGAGAAATTAGAGATTCTTCGCTCGCCTGTGGCGAACTCAGAATGACAAGCGTTGCGTGTTTTCCACAGAGCAAATCGAAAACTAAATATGACACACCATTTCTTTTACCGTTTCTACTATCTTATCGGCATTTATACCCGCTTCCATAAGCTGCTGCGCCCTGGAATTGTGTCCTATAAACCTCCTCGGCGCACCAAGCAAGTGGATAGCCTTTAGCGAGCAGCTTTTAGCTGCAGCCAATTCGAGCACGGCTGACCCGAACCCACAGGCACTGGCGTGGTCCTCTACCGTGATTATGCCCTTTCCCTGCTCCAGCAGAGAGACAATCTTCTCATCGACAGGAGCAGCGAACCGGCCGTTAATCACATCAACCGCGATGCCATCTTCAGCTAACAACTCAGCCGCTCTTAGGGCTTCTGTCAGGACGCTGCCGTAACTGACAATCGCAACGGCAGATTTTTTCGACCTTTTGACGAGCACGCTTTTGCCCAACCTGAACGGCTTACTACAGGCAGCTCTGATAAACTCCTGCTGTGGAACAAAATCTTTGGGATACCTTATAACGACCGGCTTATCCTGACCCAACGCAAATTCCAGGGCCACTTTCGTTTCAATCTCATTGGCAGGCGCCGTCAGCACCATATTCGGCATTATCCGCAAAAAGCCAATATCCAACAGTCCGTGATGTGTTGGGCCGTCCGAGCCAACCATCCCGGCCCTGTCAATGCAGAAAATGACCGGTAGATTTTGTAAGGCCACCTCCTGGAATATCTGGTCGAAGCTGCGCTGCAAAAAGGTCGAATAGATACAGACGACCGGTTTTAAGCCGCTTCTGGCAAACCCTGCTGCAATATCTACAGCAGCACTTTCGGCGATACCCACATCGTAGAACCTATCAGCGAACTTTTTGCGAAATTCGACCAAGCCTGTGCCATCACACATCGCTGAGGTTATAGCAACGATTCTATCATCCTTTTGAGCTAATTCCGTCAGATGTTCACCGAGTACACTGGTAAAACTACGCCTGCTTGAGTCCGAAGCCGATTCAACAGCATCTCCGTTCATCTTGAACGGGCCTGTCGAATGAAATTTGCTGGGACCCTGGTCGGCCGGCTCAAAACCTTTGCCCTTCTTCGTATAGACGTGCAGAATTACGGGATGATTCACCTCGGCCAACGCCTGGAACAATTTTATTAGCGAGCCGATATCATGGCCGTCAACAGGACCAAAGTATGGAATATTCAGGCTCTCAAACATTCGACTGGCCGGCAGGGCCATCCGGATACCTTTCTTAATCCTCTCAATCGCTTCCTCGACACTTTTGCCTATAAAGGGCGTATGCTCTAAGATATTTCTGGTTGTTTTGCGCAAATCCTCGTAGGTCTGACTCAGCCGAACTTTGGAAAAGTACTTTGCCACTGCTCCTACAGTTACATCTATTGCCATCGAATTATCGTTGAGCAGGATTAGTAATTGCCGCTTGACAAGTCCGAGATTATTGAGTGCCTCAAAAGAGGTGCCGTTAACGATACTGGCGTCGCCGACCATCGCCACAATTCTCGGGAATTTTGAATTTAGAATTTTGAATTTAGAATTTTTTTCAGTTTTAATTCTCAATTCTTCATTCTTAATTCTCAATTCTTCTCCTAAAGCCATTCCGATTGCTGTGGCTATCGAGGTCCCGGCATGTCCAACGGCGAACTGGTCATATTCGCTCTCGGCTGGATTGGGAAAGCCGCTTATCCCTTCAGGGCGACGAAGATGCTCGAACTTATCTTTCCTTCCGGTGATGATTTTATGTGTATAGCATTGATGGCCGACGTCCCAGAGCAGCTTATCTTCTTTGAAATCAAAGACGTAGTGCAGCGCAAGTGTCAGTTCCACCACGCCGAGGTTGCTCGCCAGATGTCCGCCGGTTTTGCTCACCGAGCTGAGAATAAATTGGCGTATTTCCTCTGCCAGCTCCTTGAGCTGAGGCACCGACAGCTTCTTCACATCCGCCGGACTATTAACTTGCTCTAATAATTTGCCCATCAAGCACTCTCTAAAAACTCGATCCTTGATTCTTAATCCTCGATGCTCGTCGAGTATCCAGTATCGAGCATCCGGCATCGAGTATATTTTCAATCAAATACGCAGATACTTGCAATGAAATCTCAATTTTTTGGAAAAAATTTTAAGCTCTTTTACTATAACAGCTTAACCTGCAAAGCTCCATTGAAAAAACAGGATTTTTCGTATCAAACACGCAGGTAGCTCTAATTATAGGGGGGGGTATAAACGATTTATTATTTTCTATTTACTATTGATTATTGGGAATAGGGTATAGGATTTCGTGGATTCCCGCTTTTGGGCCTGTTACCAAGGTTCAAAAAGAACGTTTTTAGATTGCCGCGCGATTCTTCGAATCGCTCGCAATGACCTGAAAGCGCACTTTGCGTCATTGCGAGCACCTGACCTGATTCTCAGGAGGCATGTAAAATAAACTAAGATATTGGCTGAATTACGCTATCATCATTTTATTACAACACTTACAGATAACATCGTGCCGAATGCGATTTCTTAGTTCATTAGGAGGAATGTAATGACGAAACAATCTTAAAAATTCAAATTCTAAAACACAAACCAAATCGGAGGTGCAAAATGTTAAACCAAAACACGCAAAATAATATGGATTTCGTGAACCTGTCCGAGGGCGTATCGTTAATCAGTGTGGGCAAGGGACTGTACAGAATGGTCGATACGGAGGATTTAAGACGATTGAGCCGAATCAGATTAGAAATGGAGATGGAAAATAAGGTAGAAGATTTCAGGCTCATACCTTTGACGCAGGGCAAATTCGCTATTGTGGATGCCGAGGATTACGATCGGCCGGCGCAACACAAATGGTGTGCCGTGAAGGGCAGAGATACTTTTTATGCGCAGCGGGGTAGCAACGGGAGAGTGGTTTCCATGCATCGGGAGATTATGCGGGCGCCGAAAGGGGTGGTGTGTGACCATAAGAATCATAACGGGCTTGATAACCGCAAGAGCAATCTTCGGCTTTGTACGAGCGCCCAGAACCAGTACAATAAGAAGGCCAAAAAGGGCTGCTCATCAAGATACAAAGGTGTGGTTAGGAGAGGTGCTTATAAAAGATGGCGTGCGCGAATTGGATTTAATAGAAAGCGGATACATCTTGGAGATTTTGCCGACGAGAAACAGGCGGCGATGGCCTATGATGATAAAGCGGCTGAGCTTTTCGGCGAATTTGCCTACCTTAACTTCCCGGAAAGAATAGAGCTGCGAAACTGGATAAGAAAGATAGTATGGGCAGCGTAAAAGGAACAAATAGAGGGTGAGAAGGAATACATAGAATAACCCATTTGGGGGCTGAAAAAGCAATTTTGACTACGATTGATGCACGAGAACCCAAAAGCCGAAAAACTCTGAACAATTGAAAGACTAACTCGTAAAGTAAAAAGTTTACAGAAAGTAACAAATTAACAGTTAAAAGTTATTTAGTTAAGTGCTTGTCAGTAAAATACTTATAGATAATCCTTGAAAATTTTCGCATTTTGTGTTTAATTTTTTTCTTGCATTAATCCCAAGTTTTTACTTGTATTTTATCGATATAATTTTTATAATTAAATCGACCTAAAAGCCTTGAGAGATGGATCTGTGCCCATAATTTCGAAAATATCAGAGCCGAAGGAGGAGTATTATGCCTAATAATAAGAGGAAGTCCAAAGCAAAGGTCCTTGCTGAAGTCCATCCATTCAACAAAGAGCAGGAAAAGCAGCTAGAAGAAAAGCCTATTAAAGACATTCGTCAGGAATTAGACGCTCTTGATGCTTGGCGAAAGCAATCTCTAGCCCGAGTTTCCTACTTACACGCACCAGATTTCCGTAAGTGCTTGCACGTAAACTGGTTATGCACTTGTAATTCTATGCCCTAAAATGCAGTAATAAAAATACCCTCTAAAGACCTCAAAAAACAATTATTTGCCTTGACTT
>JBDRTM010000266.1:0-16792 GCA_043824065.1 Planctomycetota bacterium
AGCAGTGACATCGTTAACGACCCTGCTTCGAGCATATTCGATTCTCTGTGCACAATAGTCGTCGACAGGACCGTTAAGGTCGTTAGCTGGTATGACAACGAGTGGGGTTACTCGAACCGCAGCGTCGATATTATGGAGAGAATGGCGAAGATGTAGTTTGAATATAAATCCGAAATTCGAATTTCGAAATTCGAAACAATATAGAATGACCAAAATTCAAATGACCAAAACGTTTTGTTTTGAGAGTTTGAAAATTAGAATTTTGGATTTGTTTCGGATTTCGTGCTTCGGATTTCGAATTTCATAAAAATATAGGTAAAGGAAATGGCTAAAAAGACTGTTGCTGATATCGATGTACAAAGTAAGAAGGTCCTGATGCGGTGCGATTTTAATGTGCCGCTGGACGAGGACTGCAATATCACCAGCGATGACCGAATCGTTAAGGCACTGCCTACAATAAAGAAGATATTAGATGGCGGCGGTGCGCTGATTCTTATGAGCCACCTCGGCAGACCCAAGGGACAAAGGAATGAAAAGTTGTCTCTGGCGCCTGCGGCCAAAAGACTCTCGGAGCTATTGGGGCAAGAGGTTAGCTTTGCTGAGGATTGTATCGGCCCTGAGACAAGGGCAAAGGTCCAAGCGCTGGCCGGCGGCGATTGTATGCTGCTTGAGAACCTGCGTTTTCACAAGGAAGAAACGATAAAGGACAAAGCGGCAAAAGAAGATGCACAACTGCGGCAGGCCAAAGACGATTTTGCGAAGCAGCTTGCCGATTTGGCGGATATTTACGTTGACGATGCCTTCGGCACGGCGCACAGGGACAATGCTTCAATGTACACGGTGCCGGCACTTATGGAAGGCAAGCCGCGGGTCATCGGCTTCCTTATCGAAAAAGAATTACAATTCTTAGGCGAAACCCTTAATAATCCAAACAAACCATTTGTTGCGATATTGGGCGGAGCTAAGGTTTCGGACAAGATAGGTGTGATCGAAAATCTGATCAATAAGGTTGATCGCATAATTATTGGTGGGGCTATGGCATATACGTTCCTCAAAGGCAGTGGCAAAAGCATCGGTCGAAGCCTATGCGAGAACGACTTCATTGACAAAGGCCAAACACTGCTGAATCAGGCGGCTGAGGCGGACTGTGAAGTAATCTTGCCCGTGGATCACGATGTCGTACGCAAGCTCAAGCCGGGTGCACCACATCGCACCGCAGTGGGTGACATTGACCCGGGTTATCAAGCTGTAGATATAGGGCCGATTGCAAAACAGACGTTTGCACAGAAAATTGCCGACGCCAGGACCATCGTTTGGAATGGGCCGATGGGTGTCTTTGAAATACCTCCTTTTGATGACGGTACAAAAGTTGTAGCTTTGGCTGTCGCTGAGGCTACGGACAAAGGTGCACGAAGTATAATCGGCGGCGGTGACAGTGCGGCGGCAGTGAAAAAACTCGGCCTGGAAGATAGAATCAGCCATATATCCACCGGCGGAGGCGCTTCGCTTGAATTTCTGGAAGGCAAAAAATTCAAGTGCCTTGAAATTTTGGATGAAAAATAGTACTAATAAAAAGAGTAGGGATGTGTGGCGAGCATCGATACGAGCATCGACAACCTTAAACGAAAGTTGGATAATCGAGGCGCTCAAATGTCATTAACAACAACTGACATAACGCAGAGGTGCAAAAACGTTCTTACCAATTACTATGGTACCCGGTTTAAGGGATTGATTCTCTATGGGTCTATGGCTCGCAACCAGGCAAGCACAGGAAGTGACATTGATTTGCTTGTTCTGTTAAGTAAACCGTTTGACTATTTTCATGAACTCTATCAAATTATCGACTTACTCTATCCGATACAGCTTGAGTCAGAGCAGCTCATTTCCGCCAAGCTGGCGGCTATTGATGACTTTGAGCAGAAGGCCGTTCAGCTTTATCGAAATGCGAAAAGAGAGGGGATAGTCTTATGACACTGAAATACGCCGGCGAAATAGCAGCCAATCTCCAACGAGCAGAGGCATCTATTCGAGCTGCGAAAGAATTGGCCTCAAAGAGCTATTATGATTTTGTTGCTTCGCGAGCGTATTATGCAGCTTTTTATTCCGCTACGGCTCTATTACTCAGTGAAGAGTTAGAGTTTAGCAAGCATAGCGGAGTGATAGCCTCCATACATCAAAGATTTGTTAAAACAGGCAAATTGGACACGAGGCATGGCAAGGATTTAAACCGGCTCTTTGAATTGCGTGGTGTAGGTGATTATGGAGCCACAATCCACGTATCGCAGCAAGATGCAGCCAGAGCTGTTGAGATGGCAGAGGACTTCCTGAGGGCCACAAAGTCATTGATTCAAGAAGCAAACAAGTAAATCACTGTCTGTCATGCCAGCAGCCGGTCTTTTTCTATAAAGTCTGAGTAGTGTGGCTTTGGTGTGAAATCCGTGGTAAAAAATAATCTAAGGTCAATAGTCAATTGTAATGAAGTTACCCGAAGCAGGGACAATTGAGATTGTGCCGTCGGTGCTCGATGAGAAAGACACTGATTAAGGCGGGATCGGACAGGGACGAATGCAGACGATATAATTGATGTTGATGTTATGGCAGCAGTGATACCTATAAGTCTGATGATTTTCAGGACACGAAAACATTGAAAGATAACAAAGGTTTACTGAATAAGAAAAGGTTTGAAAAGGCGGAGCAACGGAAGAAGCAGTGGCTCAGGAATCTGTCCTGGAAAGAGGCGTTGCGACTTGAGGAGAGCCTGCTTTCCTCTGAACTTATCTGGGAATGGCGCAAAAATTTCCCTGAAGATAATCCTATTTGCCTACAAAAGAGCCTGGCTGCAAAGCAGAAAACATGATGGTTTTATTAGAAGACGTTACTGAAAGACTGAAACCGGATTTTTGTCCAGTTTCCTGGTTAATACACCAGCAACATCAGCTTGCTGCAGTGAAACAAATAATCATTAGCAAATAATCGATAATCAATTGAGATGCGATTACCCGAAGCAGGGACAATTGAGATTGTGCCGTCGATACTAAGCGCTGACTTTGCCCGGTTAGCTGAGGAGATAGCTATGGTTGCCTCGGCAGGTGTGAGTATGTTGCATCTTGATGTTATGGACGGCCACTTCGTTCCGAATATTACTATTGGGCCGCCGGTGATTGCCAAGCTCCGCAAGTGCAGCAGTCTTGTTTTCGATACCCATTTGATGATAAGTGAGCCGGGCAAATACGCCGAGCGTTTTATCGAGGCCGGCGCCGACCATATAACATTTCATATCGAAGTGGCTGACGAGCCGCAAAGACTTATCGACAAATTACACAATTTAGGGTGCAGTGCCGGGATATGCCTGAATCCGGAGACTCCGGTTGAAGCAATAGAGGGTGTTGGGCCGCTTTGCGATATGGTTCTGGTGATGACGGTGCGTCCGGGTTTCGGCGGACAGGAATTTATGCCGGAGGCTGCGAAAAAAATCAGCAGAGTCAGAGAAATTGTCGGCCCTGACATACGCATCGAAGTCGATGGCGGGATAGACGCTCAAACCACGCCAATAGTAGTTTGCTATGGTGCCGATACGCTTGTTGCGGGCAACGCAATATTTGCAAAAACCGACCGCATTGCCGCGATAAACGCCATTCGAGAGGCAGCGAAGTAATTTTTGTAGCCATTTCTGCGTTTATTTGGTAAAATCTCTCTTTGGTTGTCAAGTGCCTAAAGTGAGCTAAAGTGCCACTTATGTGTCATCCGTTCGGCAAGCTCAGGGCAAGCACTGAGGCGCAGCCGAAGGATCTGGCCAAAGAAAAAGAGATTCTTCGCTTCGCTCAGAATGACAGCTTCGCTGTCACTTTAGACATTTAGAAGGGTGCTGGGCCAAGTACAGGTTGCTATGGGCAAAGAAGTGAAATCCAAGTGGAACGGTTTCTCGTTGAAGCCGCGTAAAGAGATGCCCGAAGGGCTGTGGGTACGGTGTTCGGGCTGTGAGCACATGCTCTATAAAAGCGCCGTCGAAAAGAACCTCAATGTCTGTCCGGAATGCAATCATCACTTTCGCATCGAGGCGGCGACTCGAATTAAATATCTGGCCGATGAAGATTCTTTTCAGGAGATTCTCGGCGATTTGACGACAGATGACCCGCTGAGCTTTAAGTTCAGGGGAACCACTTATAAACAGCGAATCAAAGACGATGCGAAAAAATCCGGCGCAAAAGAGGCCATGCTAATCGGCAAGGCGTTTATCAAAGGCAGAGGCGTTATCTTAGCGGTGATGGAGCCGAATTTTCTGATGGGCTCTATGGGTTTTGTAGTGGGCGAGAAACTGTGTGCGGCGGTTGATATGGCGATGGCCGAAAAACTGCCTTTAGTAGCGGTTTGCTGCTCCGGCGGGGCAAGGATGCACGAGGGCGTAGTGTCATTAGGGCAGATGGCCAAGACTTCCGCTGCGTTAGCGAAATTCGACGAGTTTGGCGGACTTTATATCAGCGTTTTGACCGACCCGACGACCGGCGGGGTCACGGCGAGCTTTGCAATGTTGGGTGATTGTTTAATAGCTGAGCCGGGGGCACTTATCGGTTTTGCCGGGCCGCGCACGATTGCCGAAACGATAAAGGTGGAGCTGCCAGAAGGATTCCAGACGGCTGAGTTTATGTTAGAGCACGGCTTTCTGGATATGATTGTGAACCGCAGGGACCTTCGCAGCGAAATCGCACGCCTTATAGACTACTGCCAAAAATAATTTTTTATACTTTCGAATTCATTTTTGTGAGAATTCACATGTTCAAAAATGCACTGCAAAAACGTTTATTAGCTCTGGTGATGTTGATTTTATTAACATGCGTCACCGTCAAAATTCTATCCGGTCAATCCTTAAACAGGCAATTTGCTCATAACGCAGATAAGAAATTCGGCCCGCTCCTTGCAGGCTGCCGGTTGGAAAGTAATATTTTAACCGGTATCTTTCCCGATTCTCATCCCAGGCCGACTAAAACTGCAAACTCACACCCTCGGTCGGTTAACCAAAATTCAGAGCAAATACAAAACCCGACATTCCTTATACCGGCCATAGCAAAGCAGAACAAACCCATGGCCCTGATAGTCGTGAACGAAGATGATGAATGGCTGATAGCCGTCGCGGCCCCGGCAGCCGCAAAAATACGCCGGCAAAATAAAACGCCGATACTTTTGAAATGGGAATCTGAAAAAAATCCGCGACAGACACAATTGCTCGAGCAATTGGCTCGCGTCTCGGGCTTCTGCGCTATACTGTCATCGTACCGTACTTTTACTCTCGACCAAACACTGGGCAATCTGCCGACATATAATATCCCGACAAAATCCGAACCTGCCGAAATGAGCTTACTTCTTGCCGGTCATTACTGGCAACAAGCTGATTCCGTCGTGGTTGCATCCAGATATGACCCTGAAGCGGTTATCCTGGGTTCCGCCCTGGCTTCACATTTGTATGCACCACTCATCGTGATAACCCCAAGAGAGCGGCTAAGTGTTCTTTCAGAAAAGCTGAGCTTTCTGGGTGTCGGCGACATCATATATGTAACTTCGAAAACCGGTTTAGTTGATTCCGGGATTTATTTTCCGGCGCAGAAAATAGAAATTATTGACGTCGAAGAGGCCCAAAGGCGACTAATTGAAACACTTGGCCCCGCTAATATACAAAACATTATTCTCTTTCGTGTTCCAGATGAGTCCTCCGGCGAAGAGTCCGTATCCTGGCTGGCGCCTTACCTTAGCCTCATCCATAGGGCGGCTCTGGTGCCATGTTACTCTTCCGACCCTTTGGCAGCCGAGTCAAAGATTGAATCTGTGATTAGGAGGTACTCACTCAGGCCCCGAACAATAACCATATTGGGGGACTATGAAGCCATCGACCTTATCACAACAACAATCGGAAACGAACCAAACACTTATGAAATATCGTCAGAACCTTGCTCCCGGCTTTCGCAAGGTCAGGCTGCAGAAATGGGAGTCGGCCGAATTCCACTGCGACAGTTGTGGGCTGCGTCAACTTTTATAGCGTATGGCGTCGCCAGGGAACATATTCTCGGTCAGGTAAAACCAAATGTCCTCATGATAGCCAATCCGGGTCCGGATTACGGTACGTTACCGCTTTGTGAGACCATTAGTCGGGCCACTGCCAACGAGTTCAAGAACTTTGGAATTCAAGTAAAAGAGTTTTATCGCGTATCTTGCAATGACCAGCTCATACGGAGTCTTGTAGGGGACTCTCAATTAATAATATACGAAGGTCATTTATCCGACTATTCACTGTTTGAAGACCGCTCTTACTATGGAGATGAAGATGACTTTTACAGCTATGAATATGGTAACGGTCAATATGAAGAATACAACGATACCTCGGATTTCACAGAAAACCATACAGATGATTACGACTACGGATTTAGTGACGAGGATAACTCGAATAGTATCGACATAAATATGCAGGAACAAAGCGAGCAGGCGGATTCAACTTTTGAGCCGATTGGGAGGGATGTTCATAGCCAGCTGGACGAAATTTCACCAAGCACAGACCCTTGCGAGCTGGAAGGAATGCCCCTGATTTTAATTCAAAGCTGTAACTCGTTGGACGAGACGATTTTGGACATATTAACGACTGGTGCCGTAGGTATAGTCGGCAGCAAGACAAATATTCACAGTGCCTCCGGAAGCGCATTTATCAAGGCGTTTTGTGACGGGCTGTTGTACAGAAGCGACACCACAGGAGAGGCCTTGCGTGATGCTAAAAACTATCTATTATGCGTCAGTGCTCTCAAAAAAGCACGCGGGCATACACAATATGCTAAAGTTGAGAGGGTGGCACATAGTTTCCATCTATGGGGTGATCCGGAGCTGAGGTTGTATAACGGCTTACAGGACAGTCAGAGGTTAAAGCCGGTCTCAGCAAGATTTGTTGAGCCGGACAAGATTTCTATTACAATACCAACGAAGCGTCTCTCAACCTCAAGAACCGAAAAGTATTTCCTCCGGATGTTTCCCGGCAGTGAGGCTGCGGGCATTTTGAAGCGATTAAAAGGCAAGGAAATTCGCAGAGTAGCGCCGATATACTTCTTCAGAATTCCGATGCCGAAGGGCTTTGAGCCCACGCAATATGCCGGCCTGAAAAAATCAGATGACACCACGGCTCGCGCCGTTTTTTTCGTTGATTTTTTTAAACGATTTCTCTACATAGTATATTTTCCTGAGAAAGAGGAAAAAGAGCAGGTTTTTACGCTCCAGTTTATAAAGCGAAAAATGACGGCTGAAATGCCGTTTCAAAAAGTGTCCGGAATGTAAATGATTAATCGTAATCGTGCAGCAATACTGACAGCCGCAATACTTATAGCCGTGGGCGCTATGTGTGTATGGTTACGGATAAAATATACGTGGAAACCAGTTTGGGCTCACGGCAGCGGGGCCTGGCGTTTGACATACGATATAAGCTTTTCCTCCGCAAAAGGGGGGAAAATCCAAATCGCCATTCCAGACAGCACATCGTACAGTCGCATCTTCCAAGAGACTTTTTCACATCAAGGAATTTGGGTGGATTTGCTGCGGAATAAGAGAACCCGAGGGCGCGAAGCGTCGGTTGTATCGATGGCGGGCAATCAAAAAGGGCGGTTTCTTGCACACTTTGATATCCAAATGAAACCCGACCAGCAATCAAAGTTACCTGCGGTCGAAGAAAAAATGTCGGCTAATGACAGGGCTTATTATCTGCGCACTGAAAAAGATTTTCAAATAACCAGCCCAGGGCTTTCAAGTATTATGAACCAGCTCGCCAATGAGCAAATAACGAAGACCGAACTATTAACTCGTATCTTCGATTATTGCTCGGAAAATATCATCAAAGGCGAAAAGGACACATTCTCAGACGCTGCGAACACCCTGGAGCACGGTTTTGGAAACACGCTTGGCCGCGCACGGGCAATGGTAGCCCTGTGCCGGGTATCCAAAATACCCGCACGGGTGGTAGCCGGATTCATTCTTGAAAATACTCAAGAAGCTCAAGTGCACTATTGGGTTGAAGCATTCTCCCCCAAAAAATGGCTGTCTTACGACCCTGAGAACGGTTATTCCGCCCAACTGCCAGTTACCTTTCTGCCTATAAGTCGTGACAGCATTGACATCGTCAGAGGTCCCAACACTCTTATCTATCAATCCAGGTCCTCTATAAGGCGACTGCTTCCTCCTAATTCTTTCGTTTCATCACAAGACAGTCAGTTATGGAACATTGTTGATTTGACAAGATTACCGCCGAGTATGCAGGAAATAGTATCCCTGATACTTCTTTTGCCCATAGCAGCACTTATAACAACAATCTTTCGAAATATCATCGGCATACAAACCTTTGGCACCTTCACACCAAGCCTGATTGCGATGAGCTTCCTCCATGCCGACTGGCGTACCGGCACTATGGTTTTGTTTATTGTCCTGAGTGTCGGCATATTGGCGCGATGGCTCCTGAACAAACTGCAGCTTCTCATGGTAGCTCGACTCAGCATCATTCTTGCCCTGGCGGTGCTGTGCATGGTCTTGGCGGTATCAGTTTTAGACTACCTGAGTTTGACGCCCAGTGCCAGCGCCGTAGTGTTGCCAATTGTAATATTGACAATGATGATTGAACGATTCAACATTATTGCAGAAGAAGATGGTCTGCCGAATGCCTTAAAAACATTTGCTACCACTATTTTAGTGGCAGCGTGTTGCTTTCTGGTGATGAAAGTGGCGTGGGTTGGCAGGCTGGCCTTGATATTTCCCGAGGTACAGCTATTTAACATAGCAATCCTTTTACTGATAGGACGTTATTCAGGATACCGGCTCAGTGAAATTTGGCGGTTTCATGATATAACACAAATACCCTTTAATTGAGAGGTCCGGATGGTTCGCCCAGGTAAACTCCATTTTTGGTCTTGGCCTTCAGAGCTTAGGCGAAATGGAATTACGGGCATAAACTCTCGTAACATAGACCTCATAATTCCGTTAAATCCCCGTTCCGATTACGCGCTGGTTGACAATAAAGCTCTCACGAAAAAGTTATGCGAATCACGGCATATACCGGCTCCAGAGACCTATGCATTAATCCAGCGCTTCGGAGATATAAAAAGAAGCATAGACCTTCTATTCGGCCTATCAAGCTTTGTCATTAAACCAACACGTGGGGCAGGGGGGCGAGGTGTTCTGGCTATAGCTAGTCGAAGAGGCAATGAGTTTAACAATGCTAAAGGAGAACCATTTTCTCTGGAACAGATAAGATATCATATCTCGACCATACTATCCGGGCTTTACTCGCTTAGCGGACATCCCGACCAGGCAATGATAGAAAAACTCATCGAACCTCACCCTGTGTTTAAAGGACTTACAGTCGCCGGCACGCCGGACATCCGCATAGTTATTTACAAAACTACGCCCATAATGAGTATGCTCCGGCTGCCAACAAAGGCCTCAAAGGGACGGGCTAATCTGCATCAGGGAGCTGTAGGTGCCGGCATAGACCTCGAGACAGGAATAACGTACGGTGGGGTTTGGCGTGACCGTTCGTTTGACGTTCATCCCGATACGAGAGCTTCTCTCAGCGGGGTTATGATACCAAGGTGGAAAGATGTGCTGACAATAGCAACGCAGCTTAGCTGTGCGATTGGTTTGCAATATGTAGGGGTGGATGTTCTGCTGGATACCGAAGATGGCCCGTTGATACTGGAGGCTAATGCTCGGCCAGGCCTGTCTATTCAAATTGCAAATCGCTGTGGGCTACGGCCAAGACTTAGAGAGACAAATCTCAAACTAGGCCTTTCCTGAGCCAGACAAATAGAGCATCAAGAATAATCGCAAAATCATTCTTTCACTTCGAGCCCAATATCCGTATAATCTGGGGAAAATAGCGTATAGCGTTTAGCGGATAGCGTACAAAAAAAGAGATTCTTCGCTTCGCTCAGAATGACGATGTAATGGATTCCCGCTTTCGCGGGAATGACAGAAGGAAGCGGGAATAACGAAAGTGGAGTCTCGGTGCTTTCCGGAGCAGGTATGGGGTATTTTCGGGAAAATATTGAAAAGGTAAAAGGTTACGAGCCGGGTTTTCAGCCGAAGGAAACAGACATACTAAAGCTGAACACCAATGAAAATCCCTATCCACCCTCGCCTGCGGTAATGAAGGTGCTGGCCGAAATCAGTGCAGAGCAGCTTCGCCGATATCCCGACCCTGTTGGAAATGAATTTCGGCAGGCGGCAGCGGAAGTCAACGGCGTTCAGCCCGAGAATATTATGTGCTGCAACGGCGGAGACGATTTGCTGACTATGGTTTTTCGTGCGTTTTGTGATGAAAATCGACCTGTTGCATATCCTGTTTCGACGTATTCACTTTATCCGGTATTAGCTAAATTGCAAAATTGCAAGGCGATTGAAGCTCCGTTTGACGATGAATTCAATCTGCCGGCCAAGTTGGCGAGCACCAATGCGGCTTTGACCATTGTTTGCAATCCGAATGCACCGAACGGCAGCTTTATAAGTGTCGGCGAGCTGGCTTCGTTAGCAGATGAACTCTCGGGGATATTATTGATTGATGAGGCATACGTGGATTTTGCCGAGGCCAATTGCACGGGGCTGGTTAAAGAACTCGATAACGTGATTATACTTCGGTCGATGAGCAAGGGATATAGTCTTGCAGGGATACGGTTTGGATATGCCATCGCCCGGCCTGACTTAATAGCGGGCCTGATGAAGGTCAAAGACTCCTACAATGTTGATGCCGTTGCCGTCGCCGTGGCCGCCGCAGCGATAAAAGACCAAAAGTATTTCAGCGAAACAACCGAAAAAGTAAAGAAGGCCCGTGGCTTATTGGTCGCACAACTGCGTGATTTAGGATTTGAGGTGCCGGAAAGCTGTGCTAATTTTGTTCTCGCCCAGAGCAAAAACTGCAAGGCAAGCAAGATTTATGATAAACTAATAGAGCGCAGGATTTATGTCAGATACTTTAACCTGCCCGGGCTTGACGATAAGTTGAGAATAACCGTAGGCACAGGCGAACAAAACGCTAAACTTATTTCGGCTTTGAAAGAAATTTTGTCAGAACGTCGCCGTGCCGGCGACGGCTAAACGTGTACAAGGATATTCTTATGGGTAAGAGGACTGCTAACGTTCACAGGCAGACAAAAGAAACAGACGTCACGGTCGAGCTTAATCTGGACGGCGTCGGCAAGTACGAGATTGACAGCGGCATCGGCTTTTTAGACCATATGCTTACACACCTGAGCAAGCACAGCAAAATCGACCTGGTGGTAAAAGCCAAAGGCGATCTGGACGTTGACGCTCACCATACGGTCGAAGATATAGCGATATGCCTTGGCGAATGTTTGCTGAAAGCTCTTGGAAATAAAAAAGGGATTGCCAGATACGGGCATAGCTCCGTGCCGATGGAGGATGCTCTGGCGAACGTGTCCGTTGATTTGTCGGGCAGGGCAGCCTGTGTATATAATGTTGAGTACCGAACAGATAAAATCGGTGATTTCGACGTCGAGTGTCTGGAGGAGATGCTGCGGAGTTTTGCGAACAACGGCAAGTTTAATCTGCATATAAACGTGCCATACGGGACAAACAGCCATCATATAGCTGAGGCTATTTTCAAGGGATTAGGTAAGGGTCTTGGTACGGCTGTCAGCATTCTCGGGACGGATGTCCCAAGCACAAAGGGGACGCTATGAAAGTGTCTAAAGTGTCTAAAGTGAACTAAAGTGCCTAAAGTTAAAAAGAATGAGAATGAACAATGAATGTGGCACGGCCTTCCAGGCCGTGGGTTAATCACGGGCAGGATGCCCGTGCCACGAGAAGACCGTGCCACGTTGGATATTCTTTTTCATAACTTTAGGCACTTTAGACACTTTAGTTCACTTGCTACTCTGTGAAGTAGCTTCGCTACGTAGCACGAGTTAGCTCACTTGTATATTATGATTGAGGAACCTAAGAGTGAATATCGAAGCGGGATAGGCACCGATATCCACCGGCTCATCGAGGGCAGGAAGCTGATGCTCGGTGGAGTTTATTTGTCGTACCCGGCTGGGCTGGCCGGCCACAGCGATGGTGATGTGGCCCTGCACGCTGTCATTGATGCTCTGCTCGGTGCAAGCGGGATGGGCGATATCGGGACATTGTTTCCCGATACCGACCCGCGATGGAAGGACGCGGACAGCAAGGAGCTTTTGTTTATTGTAAAAGAGCGACTCGAAGAAAAAAAATGGGAAGTGGTCAATATCGATTTGATTATACACGCAGAAGCGCCAAGGCTCGAGCAGGTCAAAGGGCAAATGAAAAGGTGTATCGCAGGGCTTTTGGGGATTGATTTTACGGCGGTGAACGTGAAGGCGAAAACTAACGAGGGGCTCGGCGATATCGGGGCCGGTGAGGCAATGGCTGCTACGGCGACCGCACTCTTGAGAAAGAAGAGAAAAAGAACGCTATAATTGATAATCGGAATGGAATTTCAGAAAACTGAATTTGCAGAAACTGGTTTGGCGTTGTAGATGCTGGTATCGAAACTGGAGACTGGAAGCCGGATACTGGATAAAATTCACGAATCCGGCTTTGGACCAGAACTCTAACTTTGCAAAAAGATAAAACAAGCTTCGAGCTTCCAGGGCGAGCATCGATACGAGCATCGACAACCTTAAACGAAAAGGATATTTTAACAAATGGAATTTCAGAAAACTGAATTTGCAGAAACTGGTTTGGCGTTGTAGATGCTGGTATCGAAACTGGAGACTGGAAGCCGGATACTGGATAAAATTCACGAAACCGGCTTTGGACCAGAACTCTAACTTTGCTAAAAGATAAAACAAGCTTAGAGCTTCCAGGGCGAGCATCGATACGAGCATCGACAACCTTAAACGAAAAGGATATTTTAACAAATGGAATTTCAGAAAACTGAATTTGCAGAAACTGGTTTGGCGTTGTAGAAGCTGGTATCGAAACTGGAGACTGGAAGCCGGATACCGGATAAAATTCACCGCCGTTAGGCGTCCTGGGGAGAATCCGGCTTTGGACCAGGACTTTGCAAAAAGATAACACGAGCTTCGAGTTTCAAAGGCGAGCATCGATACGAGCATCGACAACCTTAAACGAAAAGGTATTTTAAAAAATGATATTGAATCTTTATAACAGTTTGACGAGAAGGAAAGAGGAATTCGAGCCGTTGAAAGAAGGCAGGGTTGGGATATATGTCTGCGGGCCGACCGTATATGGGCACGCACACTTAGGGCATGCGAAAAGTTATGTGAGCTTTGATGTGCTCATCAGGTATCTTCGTTATCTGGATTACGATGTTACCTATGTGCAGAATATAACGGACGTGGGTCATTTAACCGACGATGCGGACGAAGGTGAGGATAAAATTATTGCCGCAGCAAAAAAGGAAAAAAAGCATCCAATGGCGCTGGCGGAATACTACACCCGCAGTTACTTTGAAGATATGGACAGGTTGAATTGCGTCCGGCCTGATATAAGTCCGCGAGCCAGTGGTCATATACTCGAACAGATAGGGCTGGTAACGATACTTCTGAAAAAAGGCTATGCGTATGTGGTCAACGGCTCAGTGTATTTCGATGTATCCAAATTCAAAGACTATGGGAAACTCTCCGGCAGAAATGTCGAAGAGATGTTAGCCGGTGCCCGAGTGGAGGTTTCGCCGGATAAAAAGAACCCGGTCGATTTCGCGCTGTGGAAGAAAGCTGAGCCGAACCATATTATGCAATGGCCCAGTCCGTGGGGTATGGGTTATCCGGGCTGGCATCTGGAATGCTCGGTAATGAGTATGAAATATCTGGGCAAGACAATCGACATTCACGGCGGCGGACTGGAAAATCAATTCCCGCATCACGAGTGCGAAATTGCCCAGTCGGAGGCGGCCAACGGCGTGCAGTTCGTTCGATACTGGGTGCATCATAATATGGTTACCGTTGACGGGCAAAAGATGGGTAAGAGTCTGAATAATTTTATCACGCTCAAACAAGCTTTTTCAGGTTCTCACGAGAGACTGACGCGGAGCTACGACCCGCTGGCGGTAAGACAGTTGCTTTTGAACAGCCATTATAGAAGCCCGCTGGACTTTTCAGATGCGGCCCTGTTCGCGGCCCAGAGCGGCTACGGGAAAATAACCGAGACGGTCAAAGCAGTACGAAAAAGAATGAGCACAGCTAAGGAAGGCCCAATCGACGAGAAGATAGCAGAGCAGCTAAAACAGATGAGGGAAAAATTCGAAGCGGCAATGAATGATGACTTGAATACCTCTGTTGCGCTGTCGGTTATGTTTGAACTTGTTCGGCTGGCACAGAAACTACTTGAGGACAGCCGAACAACCAGGGGAACCCTTAATATAGTCGAAGTTCTATTTGACCGGCTGGGCGGCGATTGTCTGGGTATTGTAAAAGAGGAGTATCAGCAAACCGGCCCGGCTGATGAAGAGTTGATGGACAAGCTGGTCAATGTTTTGATTGAGCAGCGAAACGAAGCTCGCAAAAACAAGGATTTTGCCAAGGCGGATGAGCTTCGCACTAAACTGGATGAAATGGGTATTGTGCTGGAAGATAAGCCGGATATGACCACCTGGAGAATGAAATGAGGATACTCGGTATCGACCCGGGTTTGCAGGTCTGTGGATATGCCTGTCTGGAGGCAGGCGGGGATAAAGAAAAGCTAATTGAAGCAGGCGTCATCCGTATAGCGAGCGGCTCGGCTATAGAGCAAAAATTGAATAGGATCGCTGAAGATACCCAGTCGCTTCTGGAAAATTTCAAGCCCGACGTTGTAGCAGTGGAAGAATTATACTCACACTACGCCCATCCGAGGACGGCGATATTGATGGGACACGCAAGAGGTGTTATACTGCAGAGGTGCGCCCAGGCGGCAATTGAGGTCAGAAGCTTTAGCGCCACGCGTATAAAAAAATCAATTACCGGCAACGGCAGGGCATCAAAGGAACAAGTGCAAAAAACTATTCAAACTATTTTACGCCTGCCGCAGATACCGGAGCCGAACGATGTGGCCGATGCCATAGCAGCAGCGATGTGCTGTGCAAATTCGATAAACAGTATAGTTATTTGATAAGCAAAGGTAGGAAAAAAACTGTAAAAATAATCAATAGACAATAATATTGTCATCCCCGCAAGCCGTTAGCGGGGACAATAATCATTTGAATAATGATAGCCAGCATTGAAGGAAAACTCATAAAGCTTGACAGCGACTGCTGCCTGGTGCAGGTCGGGGCGGTCGGCTATGAAGTAATGCTGCCGAGCTATTGCGTAAATGCACTGTCCGGCGAGGTCGGCTCGGATATTACTCTCTGCACTATGGAATATTACGAGGGTACCCTTGGCGGTGGAAACCTGATACCGAGAATGGTTGGTTTCTTAAACACAAGCGAGAGAGATTTTTTCACCAAATATATCAGCGTCAAAGGAATGGGTATAAAAAAGGGCCTGCGGTCGTTGAGCATCCCGATAGCCACCATTGCAGCGGCGATAGAGAACGGCGACGATAAGATACTAATATCACTGCCTTCGATAGGCAGAAGAATGGCTCAGCAAATTATCGCTGAGCTAAAGGGCAAACTGCAAACTTTCGCAGTTGGGGCCGAATCGGCCAGGTCGAGGGAAGCCGAATTCAAGCCATTCCAGATCGAGGCGTTGGAGGTTCTTATCGCCTGGGGAGAAAAAAGAAGCGAAGCGATGGAGCTGATTGAATTGGCTTCTCGGAAACATCCCGATATAAATTCGGCGGAGGCACTTGTGCCTTTGGTATATAGGTTACAGCAGGGAGTGGAGGTATAAATGTAAAACTTAAAATGCAAAACGCAAAACTATAGTGTAAAATCCAAAAGTTTTAAGTTTTGAATTATGGTTTTTAATTTTGCACTTTAAATTTTCAGTTTCCATATTATGGCGATAGGTAGAATTATAAGCGGGCAGTCTTTGAATGAGCAGGAGGAGAGTTTTAACGTCTCGCTTCGGCCAAAGTTCTTAGGCGAGTGTGTAGGCCAATGCAACGTCAAAGAAAAAGTAGCAATTGCGATAGCAGCGGCCAAGCAAAGGTCTGAACCGCTGGAGCATATTCTGTTTTACGGCCCGCCGGGACTCGGCAAAACAACGCTTGCCCATGTCGTGGCGAATGAGATGGGGGCAAGGATACGCTGCTCATCGGGGCCGGCGCTGGCAAAGGCCGGTGATGTTATGGGCCTTTTGAGTAATATAAACACCGGCGATGTGCTTTTTATCGATGAGATTCACCGGCTCAGCACGCCGGTCGAAGAGTTTATTTATCCGGCGATGGAAGATTTCAAGGTTGATTTCACCGTCGATAGCGGCCTGCACGCAAAGACGATAAATTTTCCACTGAAACGTTTCACTTTAATTGGTGCCACGACACGGGCGGGGCTGCTGAGTGCTCCGCTTCGCAGCCGATTCGGGATGTTGTATCATCTGGATTTCTACAACACTGGGGAGCTGACAGAGATTTTAGACAGGTCGGCGGAGCTGCTCGGATTGCAATGTGAGGATGGGACGCTGGAATTGATTGCGGCCCGGTCCCGCGGGACGCCGCGAGTGGCGAACCGGCTGTTAAAACGAGTCCGTGACTATGCACAGGTAAAAGGCTCAGGAGTGCTTAGCACCGGCATTGTCGAAAATGCGCTGAAGATGGAGCAGAGTGACACGTTAGGCTTAGATGAATTAGACAGGGCGGTTTTGCGTGCGCTGGCTAACGTCTATGACGGCGGGCCGGCCGGTATCGAGGCAATCGC
>JBDRTM010000267.1:0-14870 GCA_043824065.1 Planctomycetota bacterium
AATATCGAGCTTCCAGTTTCGATACCAGCTTCGACACCGACAAACAAGCTTCTACAACTGGGCAACTTTAGCTCACTTTAGGCACTTTTAATTCATCGGAGTGATGGTGAGTGGGAATGGTTCGACAGGCTCACCATCCTGAGCGACGTCGAAGGAAGGCTGAAATTCATGTCAAGAATTTGGGATATTTTTCTTGATTTTTGGCCTTAAGAGGTGTACAATTTTCTTGGTTTGCAACTCCGCGAATTAATAAATTAAGGGTATCATTATGGAAAAGCGAAAAGCATTTACATTAATAGAACTTTTGGTCGTAATTGCCATCATTGCGTTATTGATGGCGATTTTAATGCCTGCGCTGCAGCGGGTAAAGAAACAGGCAAAAGTGGTCATTTGTCAGTCTAATCTCAAACAGTGGGGCACTATTTTTGCCATGTATACCGACGACAACAACGGCTTCTTTCCCAGACGCACAAGCGGTTCAGGGCGTTGGATAAATGTCATGTACGACTACTACTACCGGGATGACAAAATTCGCTGTTGCCCAACGGCGATGAAAATTGCGAACCCGGTTTATCCACCCGGGGGCAGCGGCACACTTGGAGTAGGTGGCGACGCGCTTACATCCTGGGGCAAGGTGGGTGTGACCGGCTCGCGGCCAGCCGGTGAGTACGAGCCAGCCGGTACCTGGGGTAGCTATGGAATAAACCACTGGCTCTATGTGGCCGCGCAAGACCCACTTTACGGCCAGGCTGCCAAAGACTACTGGGGAACAGTCAATGTCAAGGGCAGCGGCAACATTCCGCTGTTCCTGGACTGCTGGTTCTGGACTGCCGGGCCGGAGAATGACGATTCGCCCCCCAGCTATGAGGGCGAACGGTTCGACCCTCATATAAATTCCATGAACCGGTTCTGCATCAACCGACATCAGCAGGGCATAAACGGCGTGTTTTTGGACTATTCGGCCAGGAAGGTTTGGCTGAAGGAATTGTGGCATGTCAAATGGGCCAGGAACTTTAATATAAATTATCCTGAACCGTACTGGGAAACCGAAGCGCCCTGGATGGCACAATTCAAGGAGCATTGAAAATAACGCCTGTCCAAAGGCAAAGATAGAAGTCCTAATTAGTTCTTGTTGCGGAAACAGTATTTGTCATTCCCGCGAAAGCGGGAATCCAGCTTTTTCGCTCTGGACCCCTGCTTTCGCAGGGGTGACATCATTGGTTGTTGTTTTCCACAACAGAAACTAATTAGGCCGAACCCGTGTAACGGTATTGTGAAAAACTAAATTAATGAGAAAATATGCAAGGTCTATTATTGTAAACGAACAAAGAGGTTTTACGTTAATAGAACTTTTGGTAGTGATTGCTATCATTGCGTTGTTGATGGCAATATTGATGCCGGCTCTGCAACGGGTAAGGAAACAGGCAAAAACGGTTATTTGCCAGTCAAACCTCAAGCAGTGGGGCACTATCTTTGCCATGTATACCGACGACAACAACGGCTTCTTTCCCAGACGCACGCAGTCGGGCGGTCGTTGGATAAATGTCCTGTACGACTACTACTATCGAGAAGAGAAGATACGGGTCTGCCCGATGGCGACAAAAATTAAGGTCCCGGTTTACCCGCCCGGGGCCAGCAGCACACTTGCAGCAGGTGGCGATGCTTTTACATCCTGGGGCAAGGTGGGTATGACGCCAAACGAAGAGTGGGGGCCAGTCGGTACCTACGGCAGCTATGGAATCAACAACTGGGTCTATCTGGCCGGGCAAGATCCGCTTTATGGCCAGTCCGCCAAATATTACTGGAGGACGGTCAATGTCAAGGGCGGCGGTAACATTCCGCTGTTCCTGGACTGCTGGTTCTTTACCGGCGGGCCGGAGAATGACGATACGCCCCCCAGCTTTGACGGCGAACGGTTCGCCCCTCATGTAGAATCCATGAACCGCTTTTGCATTAACAGGCACCAGCAGGGAATAAATGGCATCTTTTTGGACTATTCGGCCAGGAAGGTTTGGCTGAAGGAATTGTGGCATGTCAAATGGGGCAGGAACTTTGATATAAATGCCCCCTCACCACACTGGGAAACCGAAGCACCTTGGATGGCACAATTCAAGGAGCATTGAAAGGAATCACTCTGGCACTATTTTTCAATGCTGTCGTGCCTAAAGTGAGCTAAAGTGCCTAAAGTGAGCTAAAGTTGCGCGGTTGTAGAAGCTTGTTTGTCGGTGTCGAAGCTAGTATCGAAACTGGAAGCTCGATATTGGATGCTCGAGTAGAAGCGAGTTTCAAGCTTCTATGACAAGCATCGATACGAGCATCGACAACCTTAAACGAAAACTGCACTTTAGGCACTCCAAACTTTAGGCGCTGCTCTCGCTAAAATTTGCTCCAAAAATGGCCGTGCACTTTTCTTCGAGTCGATCTTACTGAGTTTGCTGTCACAGCCAACTCGAGCCGGGTTAATCCACAGCACAACAAGCTGACGCTTATGGCTGCTCCGTTCCCGGCCTGACCAGGTTCACGCCGTTTGTTTGCATGGGACCCGGCTGTCAACATCGCTTATGGCAGTAGTGACTCAACTCAATCAACCCTCGGAAAAGAATTCAGCCTCGCTATAGCGGATTGCGAGTACAGGGTACCGCTAACACCCCGCCTAGCACGGCCAATCTTACTCCATATATTAGTTGATTTGTTTTGGTTAAGCAACTTTTTTTTATGGTTTTTGCCGGGCTACCATCTAAAGCAATTTGTAGCATAAAGTATCGGCTCAAATGTTGACATTTTCTTTATGGATACAGTTCCCCAGGTGGTATTTAAGTGTCCGAGCATCTTGCTGTTGTTTAAACTTCGGGAATATTCAATCAGTGCCTTTGTAGCTTCTAATTTACGCCAACCAGCCGGCCACACCCGAAAGCCCTTTTCCAGAAACATAGGTATCGATTCGTAGGTATCCCGGGACTCGTAGTGCCAATCGCAGATTATTATATCCTTGGGAATCAGGTCAATCGCTCCAGCGGTGCCATCGGCACTGGCTTCCCACTTTCCGTACTCTATTTTGCCGGCATCGATCAAACGGTCGCCCCACATGAGCATTTCAAGCTTATGTTTTTTAACCAGGTGCTTGTAATAGTCATTAACGGCCTTAGCGAAAAGCTTAGCTTTATCTTTACCCTTGCAACGTGGACATGTGTCATGACCTATAAGAAAAACTTCATCCATTCCTACATGAAAGGCATCGGCTTCAAAAGTATCGATCAGCTCATCCATGAGATGGAATATTATCAGATTAACTTCCGGATGAAGTGGACACCAGCTTCGGCAATAAATCCCTTCGTTGTTGGGGTATTGGCCAGGCGTTTCGTCAAATTGAGGATACTTGACCAATAAAGGAGAAGTGTGTTTGCTCCACGACTGATGGCCTAAACACTGAAATTGTGGGATAAGTCGAAGGAATGCATACTCAAATTTATTTGGGGGTTATCTATCGTTCTGTATTATTCGTGGCACTGCCGGCCGGTACAGCATCTTTTTCCCAAAGCTGGAGAATGCACTTAAGGAGATCTGACCTGCTGATAACGCCTACCACTTTGCCATTTGACGTAACCGGGACTCTTCTGATATTGTTGTCCCTCAAACAGTAGCAAACATCCAGCAAAGGTTCATTCTCTTCAAAGTGGATAGCAGGTTGTGTCATAAAATCGTTTACTGTCCGGTCTTTTTCGTCTTCATAGGTGTGGAATAACCTTAACACATCTTGTTCTGAAAGTATCCCTACCAAAGTCATATCATCTTCGACCACAGGGATGCCCGTAATGTTGTTTGACGACATAACTCTTATGGCTTCAATTACAGGGATGTCCTTTTTTATGCAAATTACTTGTTTGGTCATAATGTCTTTTGCTTCAAGCATCGCACAGCCCCTTTTTCACCAATCTATTTTATGGATACTAAGGAATGTTTTTCCGGTTAATATTTTAATTACAAGAATGAGCTCATAATTGATTATCCGGCGATAGCCTTCCAGCTTTGGTTTAATTCTTCCATTAGTTTGATTACATCACGTATCATTTGAGGGTCACGTTTTATATTAGCCTCAGAGAGGCGATTACTCATAAAGCAATAGAGCTTACGAAGGTTGGTAGCTATTTCGCCGCCGGCGTCCGTATCCAGGACCACGTTGAGCTCATTGATTATGTCCTGAGCTTTGTTTATATAGTGGCCCTTTGCCTCGTAGTTATTCGCCTCAAGCTCTTTGATTGCCAGTCTCATAAACTTGATTGCACCATCGTATAGCATAACAATGAGACGGCCTTTGCTTTGTGTCGAAACTGTACTGTCCTGGTATGCTGCGATTCCGTTCATAGTATTGCTCCGTTGATTCTCGTATTGCGTATATCGTATTTGTTTTGCGCGATACGCATCACGCAATACGCACGACGAATTAGCTGGTATCTTAACTTATAGGAAAATGGGAGATGGCTGAGGATTTGCCCCAGTCATCTCCCTATAGTGTCATTCAACACTCGAATGCTTGCCGTTTTTATCTAAGCAGTGTCAGTGCCATCGTAGGCATTGTGTTGGCCTGTGCCAACATTGAGATACCGGCCTGTGCCAGCACCTGGTTCCTTGTCATCTCTGCCATTTCGGTCGCCACATCGACGTCCGAAACACGAGATTCGGCTGCCTGCAGGTTCTCGGCCTGAATGTTAAGCACCGATATGGTACCTTCCAGACGGTTCATCTTGTAACCGAACTGGGCACGAGCGTTATCTTTGGTGTTGATTGCGATGTCCAGTCCTGTCAATGCCGCCTTGGCGCTGGTTACGTTGCCAATGGTCAGACCCGTGATATTAAGACCAGTCGATGCACTGGTCATATCGCTGGCGGTAAGGGTAATAAAGTCGGTTGCAGCTTTACCAACCTGGATTGACACGGAAGCGGTAGCGCTGTTGAGCATCTGGATGCCGTTAAACTTGGTTGCTCCGGCGACACGGTCGATTTCTTCGCGCATTTCTACGAACTCATTCTCCATTATTGCTCTCTGTGCAGAAGAGTACGAGCCCGTGGCCGCCTGCTCGGCCAGCTGCTGCATACGCACTAATTTATCATCGATTGTTGCCATAGCACCTTCCATTGTCTGCAGCATACTGATGCCGTCCAGAGCATTACGGGCAGCCTGCTGGAAAACAGCGATGTCGGCTCGCATCAACTCGCGAACAGCCAGGCCGGCTGCGTCGTCCTTTGCACTGTTGATGCGCAAGCCTGACGACAGCCTTTCGACCGATGTGGCCAGGGCATTGTAGCTGTTTCCCAGGTGCCGCGCAGCGTTTACTGCCATAAGGTTGTTCTTAATTGCTAACATATTTTTGACTCCTTAATTTAATAAAGTACCGAACAAATTTTTCTTGGCCCTGTCAAAAGCCTCCAAATACTAATTTAGCACGTGCAACGAGCACGCCGGAAGAATTTGCTTCCACTGCTCATTATCAACTAAAATAGAACAGACTTGAGGGATTTCTCTGGTGGAAGTACCAGCAAAAGCATTGGACCGGTAATCCGGATGAAATCGGAGCTGATATCGCAGACAGGCTGTAAAAAACGGCGAAAAAAGTGGAAAAATTTGTTGAATTATCGGACAATCTATACTGGAATTTGTGGATTGTTGCTATAGACATTCGGGGAATATTCTTAATCTTAGGAAATGTTCTTAATCTATAAATGTATTGATAACGAAGGATATTTCTTGTTTGAAGTTTCATAATAGAGTATAGTTCAGGAAAACCGACGGGGACAGTAGGGAAACTCTCTCCAGCAGTTCTTTATCCGGATTGACTGTTGAGCAAGCTCTGGACCTCGCGTTTTCCTACTACGATATCGGCCGTTTGTTGGA
Source organism: Planctomycetota bacterium (assembly GCA_043824065.1). Taxonomy (GTDB): domain Bacteria; phylum Planctomycetota; class Phycisphaerae; order Sedimentisphaerales; family Anaerobacaceae; genus NIOZ-UU13. The sequence goes on from JBDRTM010000267.1 coordinate 5,891, forward strand.
GGTTGAACAACTCTGCCGGCTGGTCCTTCAGGAGGTTCCCCGCCAAGTCGATGCGATGCAGTTGCTCGCCGCTCTTCTTAGTCAAAGAGGCCAATACACCGAAGCGGTACAGCTTTTGCGGGAGGTCATCAGGCAAGCACCCGGGCATGCCCACATCCATAACAACCTGGGAATAGCGCTGCATCAGCTGGAAAAGTCTCACGAGGCTGTTTGTGTAAGCGAAAAGGCTATAACTATGCGTCCGTCCTGCGTGGAAGCCCACAACAATCTTGGTACCGCGTTGATGGAGCTGGGTCGATTCTCTGAAGCAAACACCGCCTTTGAAAAGGCGATTGCTATTGACCCTGAATGTGCAGAGGCCCATCATAACCGCTCACTTGTCCTGCTGCTGAGGGCTCATCCGGCATATACTGTCGCGGGGCATTCACGTCGTTGTCGAATGTGATCGCCGGCTGGTACCGCTTCTCCGGAGAAGCTTTCCCGGGACTATTATTGTTGAACGGAGCGACCCTCCGGCGCCTTTGCTCAAAGACCCGTCAATTACCCATCAGGTCCCGATGGCCTCTATCCCCCGCGTGCTGGGATTGTCTCCGAATTCCATGGGCTTTCAGAATCCCTTTATGGCCCCCGACGAAAAGCAGCGTGACCGATTTCGCAGCGAATACAAAGCCGATATAGAAATAGCGGATAGCGGATAGTAAAAGCCTAAACGCTAAACGCTATACGCTAAACGCTGGAAATGCTGTGCTGGTAGGGATAAGCTTCAGAAGCGGGAACAACCGGGAGGGGCAGAAGAGGTCCATCGGATTGGAGTGCTGGGGCACCGTATTGAAGGTCGAGGGAGCGCGATTTGTGAATCTGCAATACGGCAGGTGTTCAAGGGAATTGCAAGAGGCCTATGAGCGGTTCGGTGTGGAGATTTTGAAAGATGAGAGGATTGACCCTCTTAGGGACTTAGAAAGTTTTGCCGCTCAGGTGGCCGCGATGAACTTGGTAATTTCTGTGGACAATTCAACAGTGCACTTCGCAGGAGCTCTGGGAGTTGAAACGTGGACTATGTTGCCCACCACGCCGGACTGGAGGTGGGGCCTTGAAGGTGACAGGACTCGCTGGTATCCCACCATGCGCCTGTTTAGGCAGGCCGAGAGGGGAGAGTGGAAACCGGTTATTTCAAGGGTTGCCAGAGAGCTTACTTCGTTGATAAACTCGCATGAAAGTCGGTAATTCGGCATCGCCATAAAGACCTGAGTTGGACACGTCGCAAGTGGGAGAGCAGAAAGTCGAAGTGTAAACTCGTTTCTCGATACTCGATTCTCGAAGAGCATCCAGCATCGAGTATCAAGCGTCGAGCATCGACGGGTGGCAGCTTTCTAATCCGCTTTTGGCATCTCTTAATTGGTTCATAAATCGGGCGATTATTTCCGAACTATAGATTTTCCCTTCGTATGCCATTTCCTTGTATAACTCTCCGGTCAGCCATTTTTTGCCGAAGTAGGTCATATCTTTTATTTTCAGGATTTCGATGTCCACATCCGCTGATACTCCGGAAACACCATATTCATGGATGCCTCTGGCGCCGGCTATTCTCCATACCTGCCAACCTCTTGACCTGGCGGTAAAACAATAATCGCTGTCGCTGCCGAGAAGCTGCCGTAAAATAGATATTGTCGTCGCTATTGTCTCTAATAAATGTTTCTACTTCAACTGTTTGATCCTTTAAGTGAGCAATACATTTTTCAAGCTGATTTTTGTTCTTGTAATATGGGATTATAGCTGGAATCATTTTTTTCTTGTTAAAATCCGAAATCTTCTGTCCCCCACCGCAGGTGTGGGGGCTAAACTTCTGTTTTCCGACTTCTGTCTTCTGATTTCCGTAGCTGCCATTGTTCGCAATTCTTCGGCAGCGCGTTGAAATACAGGCTCCCATTGCCCCCATTTTTTCTGCCGAAAGAGTTTCATAGTTGGGTACCAGGGGCTGTCTTGGCGGTTCAGCATCCATCGCCAGTCAGGTGAAAAAGGCAGAAGTGCCCAGACTGGCTTACCCATTGCACCAGCAAGGTGCAGAACGGCCGTGGGCTTTGACCAAGGGTAAATATCGCACGAAATGCAAAGTGTCGCCCAATCCCTGCTCATAATGAACAAGAAGCCTTTTGCTTGTGAAGCACGAACCGTCCCACCGTGGTATCTCATAGCAGTGAGGATACGTTGTTATATCCAGCTCGGGATTTAGTCGCCATTCGTACTCTTTCCAGCCTTCGATGAGCCTTCCGGTTCGCAAGAGCACAAGTGACAGATTCCAGTGTGCCTTGGTAAAGTTCGGGTCGATTTGCAATGCCCGCCTATAATTTTCAATCGCCTCGGCCGAGCGCTCCTGCGCATTTAGAACGACTCCTAAATGATTGTATGCCTCAGCGTAATCTGGCTTTAGTGACACTGCCTGTTTGCATTTTTCGACCGCAGCAGAATATTGACCCTGCGATTGCAGTGCTACTGCCATATTGTGATATGCCTCGGCATAGTCGGGTTTGATAGATACTGCCTGTTGATAGGCAGCAACTGCTTCTTCAAATTTTCCAAGGGCCTCGAAGACAAGCCCGAGGGTAGTGTGAAATTGTGATATCTGGGGATTATTTTCAATCGCTTTGCCGATTAGCTCAACAGCCGTTTCGTGGTTTCCCCTCTGATGAGCTATAATCCCCAATGAATGCAGTGCGACAGGATTATTAGGGTCGTTTTGCAGAACCAGCCGGTACAATTGCTCGGCTTTCTGGAGATGTCCACCCTGATGGTATTGCACAGCGTTTTCTATAGTCTCGGCAGCGGTTGGCATCTGTGTTTGGCCCTCCTGTTTTTGAAAATTAGCAAAAACCGACATCCTGAGGCGAGGCCGAAGGATCTGGATAACGAAAAAGAGATTCTTCGCTTCGCTCAGAATGACAGCTTCGCTGTCACTTTAGCTCACTTTAGCTCACTTTAGGCACTTTAGCTCACTTTAGCTCACTTTAGGCACTTTTCTGATAACCAATTAACCACTCACCAATTAACCATCCACAAATTGTTGGTTTCGGGATTTATCGTCAGTATATCTATATCAGCATATTTATAGAGCCGTCAGTAGTGAGCGCCTCCTGTAATTCGGAAATGTTCTCGTAGCTATTATTGTTTATTAACCATTCGTTAATCCCGTTAGTATCGGGATTATTTACCCCCAAATGTGAATTTGTTGAGTCATGTTGATGGGTCCAGCCGTTTTGCAACGATTGGTCTTTGAGAGCTTCTTGCTCTGGTTGTTCACCCTCGGAGAGCACAACTTCGAGACGTTTTATCTGAATACCTGAATTCTGAAGGTTTTGGATTATCTGCGGCAGTGCCTGTTGTATCTCTATTCTGGTTTGGGGCTTGCTGACTTCCAATAGGCCTATTATTTGGGAGTCCTGCTTATCGAATTTGATGAAAACCTTTCCCAGCTCCGGTGGATTAAGGCGAATCGTAATCTGCTGGCCCTGCCCTTCCTGGGATAAAGAGCTGTGAATGGATTCAAGAATCTGTTTGCCAATGTCGGCAGAGACACTGCTGGGCGAAGTGTGTCCCGGCAGAGCAGCGGTCTTTGCACCCGCTGCAGAGTTGGGGGATTGCTCTGTAACGGGAGTTTGTGGGTTGTTGTGCGAAAGTATTTGTTCGAGGTCTGAATCAGAGCTATCATTGGAGGTCGAGCTGCCGTGGTTTTTTGTTTGGCCGGTGGATACTTGGACCGCTGTTACATTCAACTCTTGGACAGTTGGGTTATCTAAGACTTTGTTCCCGGCACGTGGGGACTCTTTGCCGTTGCCACCTGATAATTCTGAGACTATTTCGGGGGCGGCTGCTTTACTACCTGATGGTTGCGCAGCAATCGGTGCAGATTTTTCCGGAGTAGTCCCAACAGGTTGAGATTGGCGTTCGGTGAATTTGGTCTGAACCGGTGGGAAGTTGGTATTCACCGCCGGCGTTTTTTCGTTGCCGGGGATGGCTGACTTATCTGTCATGGTTGTTTCTTCGTTGGTCGTTTTACTGTCATCATCAACAAGATTATCAGTTCCCAGTTTTTTACCGCTCAATGCAGAGCTTTTGGGACTGCCAGCGACAACTGTAGTGTCCATTGGAGCCGTTTTTTCGTTAGTCGCGGTTGTTTTGCCGTCAGCATCAACGAGAGCATCGGACATCAGTTCTTTGGCGTTTTCCCCATTGCTTGGAGCTTTTGTGGATGCGACCGTGCTATTTGGTATCAGTATTTTACCGATGTTGTTACCTTGTCCAGGCTGAGTATCGGCAGTACCCTCGGATATATTAGATAAAACGGTTTTGGGTCCAGGTAGGCCCTTGGATGTCTCCGGCAAAACCGTTTTGAGTCCAAGTTGGCCCTTGGATGTCTCCGGTAAAACGGTTTTAAGTCCAAGCTGCCCCTTGTCAGTGGTTACGAGCAGTTTGATTTGGGCTGATTTGGCTGCTTGTCCTGTAACAGGGGGGGATTTGCCAGCTTTCAGATCGGTGATCAATTGGGCAAGCTCATTGCCGGCTTTCGGCTTGATATTGGTAATGGTGGGGAGACCTTCTTTGCCGTTTTGGACCGTTTGACGGTATTGTGCCAACCAGCCCTGTACTATATCCGGCTGAACAGCCGTGTGAGAGGCAGAGCCTTGCTCTTTTAGTTTTGTGTTGTCCTGGTCTTGCTGGGGCGCTTCAGTTGCTGCTGTTTTGCGAAGCGTATGGCTAAAATCTTGTGTGGACTTGTTTATAGGCTCTTTTTCGGCGATAGAAAGTGTATTATCGGTCGTTGTTGATTCGGGAGTGTTAGAAGGTGGTGGGGTGTCATCTGCCACACGGGAAAACTGTGTGGCATTTGTGAATGTATTAGGTTTGGATGCAGGAGGAGCCGCAACGGCTGTTCCCGTGAAAAACATATTATCGATTGTCAACAAGTTCGTGTTCATACACCTTAACCCATTAAGTCAACATAATAGCAGCAACTGTTGTGCCAGTATTGGTGGCCCGACCCCTTGTATATGATAACAGCTTGCTAATACTGAACTTATGAATATTGAAAAGATGGCGATTGTTCAAAAATACTTTGCTGTTAGCGGTGTTGGTGGAGAAATATTCTGGATGTAGGAAGGAATTTCCGGTTTGGTTTAAGGGTTCGTTGAATGGCCTTGCCGTAAGTATGGGCATGTAAAAAAGCACACCATTGTATAAAATCCTGACATCACTACTGCCTCTCAAATAAGTGATTATTCGGACTTAAAGTGGTTTTTCACACAAGATTGGGGTTAATATGCTGAAAATGACTGGTTTTCAGCGTTTGGCACGATTCTTGCTTATGTAACTTATGAGTTCTGCAAAATTGCAGGTTAGGCATATATTATTTAAGAAAATCTGTCTTTTTGATTTTCTTAAATAATCCCCTAACTATTTATCAGACAGGCACTTGCTATCTGAAACCAAAAAATCAAAAGGCGATTTTTTGTTTTCAAAGTATGCCTAACCTGCAATTTTGCAGAAGTCCTTATATATTTTGTCAGGCAGGGTTTGTGTATAAATCCCGCTTTGCGGGAGTCCATAGATATTAGAAAACTTCAGATGTCCAAAACAAACAGCATAATAGCTATTATCGAGGCCGGTATAAAGGCTGAAAGCCTTCGACAGAAAGCGATCGCCAATAATATTGCCAATCTTGAAACTCCGGGATACCGCAGGATTGATGTCAAGTTTGAAGAGTTTCTTGCCAAATCCCTGGATTCATCCGGGTCAGTTGACCTTAGTAAACTTGAGCCGCAGATTTATAGGCCCAAACAGACACCGGTAAAGTCAAACGGCAACGATGTCAGTTTGGAAAACGAAGTGGGTGCAATGATTAAAAATAGTCTTCGCTACACGACATATATTCGGCTGCTCAACAAAAAGTACAGGGGGATTGAATTGGCAATAAACGTAGGTGCAAGGTAGTAATCCATTGTTGGCTGCTATGGTTCGTGGTGAGTCGGACAAGGCCCGGCAGCGAAAGAGAAAGGGACAGAAAATGGAAGTTGACAATCTCTTCAGCCCTATTGATATAGCGATTTCGGGCTTGCAGGCACAGGGCAAACATATGCAAGTGATTTCGTCGAATGTTGCCAATGCCCGCACAAGCGATGCCGGCAAGGGTGAGCCTTATCGCAGGCTCGAAGCGGCGTTCAAATCAGATGGCGATTTGGGCGGTGTTGAGCTGGGCGAAATTCTTCCGGATATGGGCGATTTTCTTAGGGTTTATGACCCCAGCAGCCCTCGGGCGGATAAGGAGGGATACGTTGCAATGCCCAATATAAATTTACCGCTTGAGATGATGAATCTGAATATTGCAACGCGGATGTATCAAGCCAACGTAGCGGTCTTGAAGCGTTACCAGCGAATGGTGGAAACCACGCTCGAATTACTTCGATAAGTTGAGGAATAAGCAATGGTTAACTTAAATGTAAATATAAGTGGTGTCCAGAACTCAATGAAGAGTATTTTGGAACCACGCTCGGTACAAACCAGGACCAATCTCGATTCTTCCGGGATGCCGAAAGTGGGTAGTTCCGACGACGAGAAGGCGGACTTTGCTAATGCGGTGAAGAACTACATATCCAACGTTTCTGACCTTCAACAGTCATCAAATATGTCAATAAAAGATTTGTTATCGGGTAAGAATGAGGATATCACCTCAGTGATCTCGGCGGTGGCTAAAGCGGATATAAGTTTTAAGCTTCTTGTGGGCGTTAGAAATAAGCTGATTGAAGCGTATAAGCAAACTATGAATATGCCATTGTAATTGGTGAGTAGTGAGTAGCCAATTAACCACTCACAAATACCACTCACCAATTAATGAAAGGACTTAATGAACTTTTTCCAAAAGATAAGTGCGGTTTGGCAAAAGATAGGTCTCGTTCAGCGGGCCTTGCTTATTGCGCTTTTCCTTACATTTGTTGCTGCCGGTGCTCTGCTTACTTATTGGGCCCGCAGGCCTGATATGAGAATGTTATACCAGGAAATTGCACCTGAAGAGGCGGCTAAGATTACAGAGAAAATCAGTGATAAAGGCATTGCTTACGAATTGCGAAACGGCGGGACAAGTATCTACGTGCCGAAAGAACAGGTATATCAGCTTCGTTTGGATATGGCAAAAGAAGGTCTTCCGATAGGTGAGCAGGGCGGTTACAAGATATTTGATAATGAAAAAATCGGCATCAGCCCGTTCGTCCAAAGCGTCAACCTCAAGCGGGCACTACAGGAAGAGCTTGCCAAGAGCATCCAAATGATAGACGGTGTCGTTCATGCTCGTATCCATTTAGTAAGCCCTGAACAAACGCTTTTTACAACTGATGCCGGCAAAAGCACTGCTTCTGTGGTTCTTCGACTAAGACCGGGTTATAAATTAAGCGTTTTGAATATCGCGGCAATTACTCATCTGGTCTCCGGCAGTGTTGAAGGGCTTACATCCGAAAATGTTACCGTGATAGACAGCCAAGGCAATCTTCTTTCTCGTGAATCTGACCCAACTATGGCCAGCGGGGCAGGCACTGTTCAGGATTATAGGGAAAGGGTGGAGCAGAACTTAGCTCGCAAGATTGAGGATATGCTTGCTGCTGTTTTGGGACCCGGCCGGGCAACGGTAAAAGTTAGTGCCATTATTGATATGAACAGCGTTAGCACCGTTACAGAAAAGTATGAGCCAAAGGGAGTTGCTACAAAAGAAGAGATTGTAAGCGGCTCTGAAACTGGAGCCAGCACACCATCGGCCGGGGGCGGGCCAGCCATACCCGGAAGCACAACGAAAGATGAAACAATTACTACTGAATTCCAGGTCGGCAAGACTGTAAAGCAGGAGGTTGTTTTGCCGGGCCAAATAAAATCTCTGAAAGTAGCGGCATTTGTTGACTTGTCGATATCAGATGCTAATGAAGCAGGCTCCGCTAATAGCACTGCAAAGATAATGCAAGAATCTGATGTGGTGGCAATTATCCAAAATGCCCTTGGTCTTGAGGATGAAACTGCAATCAAAGTAGTTGATGTTAAGTTCAATCGTCCGCTTGAATCTCTGGTTGAAGAAGAGCCGTCCAGCTGGCCTCGCTATATAGCGATTGCCCGCCAGGCTTCTTTAGGCCTTATGGCAGTTTGCGCGCTGCTCGTTCTTCGTATGTTCCGTGGTGCAAAGAGTAAGGTGGCATCGATGGCCGCAGCAGGGCAATTGCCCGAAGCAGAAGGGGCCGCCGGGCTTCTTCCAGGCGGAGGCGGGAGCTCCGAGCCATTAGTCTTGCGCAGACAGATAGCCGGTGCTTTGGAACAAGACCCTGAGCGTGTCAGGCAATTGTTTGCCAGTTGGCTCGAAGAAAAGGCGGAATAAAAATCGCAATGCATGAATCGTAATGCGTATAGCGAAACAATAAGCAGCACGATATACAAGACGCGAATATCGAATGCCGAACAAGGAATATCAAATTTCGAGCAGAAGGTTTGTGGCACGGCCATCTTGGCCGTGTTTTCACGGGCTGGAAGCCCGTGCCACGAGATACAAGGCAGGTATCCGTCCGTTGCGGACTTCTGACAGGCGGCTCCGAGATACGAAAAAGGCATTAACGGGTAAACAAAAAGCTGCAATGTTGTTGATGAGTCTGGATACGGCAACCGCTTCTGAGCTTCTCAAAGGTGTTGATGCCAAAGTGGTACAGGAATTGGCAGTGGAATTGGCACATCTGGATGCCGCTGATTCCAGCAGGAACAGGCAGAGCTTGAAACTTGCCCGGCAGTTCTGTAATTCGCTGCAGCCCAACGAGTTTCGTAGCCCACCGAACAGTTTCGTAATCTCATGAAAGGCTGTCTCCAATCGTGTGCTCTGATATAATAGAGGACAAAGAAAGGAGATAGCCATGAAAAAAATATATTTAAATGTAGCATGTGCGGGTATGGATGTCCATTACAAATTCAG
>JBDRTM010000268.1:0-6874 GCA_043824065.1 Planctomycetota bacterium
GTTGTCTGGAGAGAAAAATCGTTTGGGCAGAGGCTCAGATTTGGGGCACGTGGGGGGAAATCTGTGCCTCTGGGGCCCCGAACGATTTTTCTCGGTCGTCCGAAACGCCGATTGCACCTACTCATTATTCGGAAGAGCCCATCTGTCGAGAACCCTCTACAAATCAGCTACTTTTTATGCAAAACAAACCCAATTTCCGAAAGGCCCAAATGAACGCAAATGTCTTTATCACAAAGGAATATGAAAATATAAGCGATTGGACACTTGGTCAAAACAAACCCAATTCAAACCCAATCAAACCCAATTTCCGAAAAGCCAAAATGAATGTAAACTCACTTATAACAAAGGATTACAGAAAAAACGATGCTTTCGTAGTCCGAAAAAACAAACCCAATTCAAACCCAATTTCTAAAAAAGCCAAAATGAACGCAAACGTCTTTGTCACAAGGGATTATGAGAATGAAACCGCCCTCAGGCCCCAAAAAAACAAACCCAAACAAAGCCAATTTCCGAAAGGCCAAAATGAACAGAAAAAACCTGAAAAACTTACCTAACTTAACCTTTACCGGTACATTTCTTCCACCAGTCTTCCCAAAGGCCGGTCATTTGTTTGACCTTCTGTGGATATTGCCCGGCCAGATTGTTCAGTTCTGTTCTGTCTTTTTCAAGGTCATAAAGTTCCCAGTCGGCCTGGCCGTAGCGGACAAGTTTCCATTTGCCTCTCCGAACGGCTTTGGCCCTGCTAAACTGCCAGTACAGTACATCGTGTCCCTGTCTTTGTTCTCCTCGGAAGATCGGCAGCAGCGATTTGCCCGCCAGGGGCTTGAGTTTTTGCCGAAAGGCATCCTGTGGACTACCGTTGATTTGCTCTGGATAGACGGCGCCGGTTATATCTATGAATGTTGGAACCACGTCAATAATATGTCCCACCTGGTCGGTTATAGTGCCCGGCTTGATAACGCCGGGCCAGGAAGCTATGAAAGGAGTACAGGCGCCTCCCTCATAGTCGGTGGACTTGTATTTCCTGTAAGGCGCGTTGCTGGCATTGGCCCAGGCCGGCCCCAGCGCACGATAGCCCTCAAGAGGTCCGGGTGGAATATTGGGCGTTGTATCGGGCGTTTCGGGGCAGCCGCCGTTGTCGGCAAGAAACAGCACAAGCGTATCTTCCCATTTGCCGAGCGCTTTTATTTTGGCGAACACCCTGCCTATTCCCTGGTCCATTCGGTCCACCATCGCGGCATAGACCGCCATTTTCAAATCGGCCTGGTCCTTTTCCGAATCACTGAGCGAATCCCAGCTCTCAACGCGCTCATCCCGTGGAGACAGCTTATATTTCGCATCGAGCATGCCCATCTCTATCTGGCGCTGGTAGCGCTGCCGGCGAAGCTTGTCCCAGCCGATTTTGTATTTTCCGCGGTACTTAGCAATATCCTTCGGCCAGGCGTGCAGCGGATAATGCGGTGCGGTATAAGGCAGATAAAGCAGAAACGGTCTGCTCTCATTCTTGTACTCTTGAAGCCGTTCAATAGCATAATCCGTGAAGGCGTCAGTAGTGTAGAAGTTCTTGTCCTCAGGGACGTATCCCATAATCTCCTTGCCCTCGATGGCCCAGCGACGTGGTGCCGGTCTTTTTCGACCGGGTTCTCCTTCTCCCGGTCTTGCTCTGGTTCCGGGGTTCCAGTAATTACAGCATCCATCTGCCAGGCCATAATACCGGTCAAATCCGCGGGTTGTAGGAAGCGGTCTTTGATGCCACTTACCGGAGATGATTGTTCGGTAACCGGCAGCACCCAAAATCTCAGCGAAGGTGGCGCCATGCTCCATATTCTTGACGCCCACGGCCTGCTCATATTGGCCGGTCAAAAGGGACGCACGTGTCGGACTGCACTTGGCGCTGTTATAGAACTGCGTAAACCGCATTCCGCCTGCTGCCAATCCATCGAGGTTCGGCGTCTTGATTTCTCCGCCGAAACATCCGATGTCGGAATATCCCAAATCATCGGCCATAATAAGGACAATATTTGGCTTTTTGGCCGAGAAGTGAGAGTCTTTCCGCTCAGTAGCTTTCAGGCATCCGGGTAAAGCCGCAGATGCGACTCCCAGCCCTAAGATTTTTAGAAAATCACGTCTGGTCTGATTGACTCTATTCATACCATTCTCCTTGCACAAACAGTTATAAAGACAACTCAATCGGTCGGTTTGGCCTGGGTGCATATCTTCGGCATTCGCCCTGTGTTTCCATTTTTTCGTTATAGAACCGACATTGGCCACATTTTTCGTCCGCCTGCATATATCACCTCACGGCAATTTAATTTCTTGTAATGTCCTTAGTCTAAAGGCTTTTTGCCTTCCGGTCAACACTGTGCCCTGAGCGAAAAAAGCCTGCCCTGAGCGAGGCCGAAGGGTCGAAGGATCTTGCAAAATTGCCCCCTCAAAACTATACGCTCTACGCTGAACGCTAAACTCTGTTTTTCATTGCGGGTCTGTATCCCAGCTCTTTGTTTAATAAAGGTCATAAAATAATTCTCAAAAATGGGAACGAGAAATGCCTCTAAGAATCATTTTTTCCTTGACGGGAAGACAGCTAATTTGATATAAATAGAATTGACTGGTTCTGTGGATTTTGCTTCCAGACCTGTAGAATATTTGTGGTTTATCGATAGAGGGTGAGTTATTATGTATTGTGCCAAGCACAAGGCCTTAAAAACTTTGTGCTTCGTAAGTGTGTATTTTTCTATTTCAGTCAACAACTAAATACCGGGATTCGGAAGGAAGGAGGTGGTATCAAGTGGTAAAAACTCATCCTGGGCAGACAAGGATAGAATATAGTTAGCGTGTAAATTATTATCGGTCGTTTTGTATTTCTATTTTTTTGTAGGAGGATAGCCATGTGTAAAAAACTAATTCCTTTCTATACATTGTTGTTAATAACAATGCCAGTCTATGCTGTAGAAACCTACAAAATCTCCGACTACGGAGGTGGACACCAGATCTGGTTTGAAGCCGAGGATTACGATGAACGCAATCCCGACACTGATCAGTATTACCCGGTTGTTGACGCGGCTGGTGCGTTCGGCCAGGCAATTACCCGGGCAGGTGGCGCCGGCGGCATGATTCGCTGGACATTCAATATCGGTGCAGCCGGTGGCAAGGGCGGCACCTGGTATTTCTGGGGACGAGTAATAAATCCGTCCAATCAGTCGGATTTTATGCTCGTGGAGGGACACCCAGGTGAGCCACAGATTCCCACCGGCCCACCCTTCCCCGGAACCAGCTCAGCGCCGGGATTCACCAACGAACACCGGGTTTTCGAAGAAAATATGGGACCTCCCTGGGAATGGGGCAGGTCTGGTCACGGGGAGGCTCATACCAAACAACTTCAAGACGGCGAGAACACGATGTATATTCTTCACAGGCAAGGCAATGATACGGTGTTCTGGGATGTCTTCATGTGGACGGACGATGCCGGCTATGTGCCCACCGATGAGGATTATCAAAATGCCTTCCCTGGCCTCGGCTTTGGGCCGGCTGCACGACCCGACCCGGCTGATGGCGCCTTGCTCTTAGATACGTGGGTAAACCTTAATTGGCGACCGGGAGATTTTGCGGTCTCGCACGATGTGTACTTTAGCGATAATTTTGACGATGTAAATGCCGGAGCCGAAGGTGTGTTCCAAGGTAATCAAGCCGGAACGTTTCTTATTATCGGCTTTCCCGGATTCGCTTATCCGGACGGTCTTGTTCCAGGCGCAACTTATTACTGGCGGATTGACGAGGTCAATGACACCGATCCGAATAGTCCATGGAAAGGCGATGTTTGGAGCTTCACGATCCCCCCCAGGACTGCTTATGCACCCAATCCAGCCGATGGCGTCAAATTTGTGGACCCGGATGTGGAGCTTAGCTGGACGGCAGGTTTCCGTGCAAAATTGCATTATGTGCATTTCGGCGACAATTTTGACGATGTGAACAGTGCCGTTGTGGGGCTTCCTCAGGGAACTACAAGCTATACCCCCGGCACACTTGAGTTAGAGAAGACTTACTACTGGCGCATCGATGAGTTTGACGGCGTCGCCACGCATAAAGGCGATGTCTGGAGCTTTAGCACAATACCCGATATAGCCATTACTGACACCAGTCTTGTCGGCTGGTGGAAGCTTGATGAGGACATGGGTACAACTGCTGTTGATTGGTCAGGTCATGGCAATCATGGCACTCTCCAAGGTGACCCACAGTGGGTGGCTGGGTATGACGGCGATGCGCTGGAGTTCGACGGTTCGGGCGATTGGGTGACGACCGACATAATGCCGGCGGACGTCGGGGTCGACGGTAGTAAGCCGAAGACCGTTACAGCATGGGTGTATACGCGCGGCTTCAATAACGGGGGCATCTACGATATGGGGTCGCAATCGGACGGGCAAGAATTCTGTTTGAGAACGACGACTACCGTCAACGAGTGGCGTGTACAGCGCTGGGGCTATCCCACCTACGATTTCGACTTCACCTATCCTACGCAGAATCGATGGGTCCACTTCGCGCAAGTGTACAGCGAAAATCTAACCACGCTGTATGCTAACGGCGTGTCAATTGGTACTCAGACGGTAGAGCTCAACACGGCAAACGCAGCCTTCGTGATAGGCCGGTACGGCAGTAGTACGGGCTTCAACGGCATCATCGACAATGTGCGCCTCTACAACAAGGCGCTGACGGTCGAAGAGATTCTGCTGGCTATGCGAGGTGATCCGTTGCTTGCCTGGGGCCCGAAGCCGAGTCATGGCTCAACACTGTACATCAGAGATGCGACGCCCCTTAGCTGGTCGGCTGGAGATAATGCATCTCAACACGATATTTACTTTGGGACTGATAGAGACGCTGTTGTCGATGCCGATGAATCTGATACGACCGGTATATACCGAGGCCGACAGGGTGTTACTATTTACACTCCAGCCGAAGGTGTTGAATGGGGCGGCGGGCCTTACTACTGGCGTGTCGATGAGTACAATACCGATGCGACAATCAGCAAAGGCAACGTATGGAGCTTTACGGTAGCCGACTCCATTGTGATAGAGGATTTTGAGGACTACAACGACTATCCGCCCGACGAGATATTCAGTACGTGGATAGATGGATATGGGACCACGACAAACGGTTCCACGGCAGGTTATGCTGAGCCGGACTTCCTTGCGGGAGAGCATTATGTTGAGACTTCGGTTGTTCACGGTGGCGGCCAGTCGATGCCGCTTTTCTACGACAACAATTTCAAATACTCTGAGGCAGCCATGACGCTGACGCAGCGTGATTGGACCGAGGAAGGTGTTGGAGTATTGTCGCTGTGGTTCAGAGGCGATGCGTCTAATGCTGCTGAGCGGATGTATGTTGCTCTCAACGGCAGTGCGGTGGTCTATCACATTAATCCTAATGCAGCGCAGATAGCTACCTGGACGGAATGGCCTATCGACCTGCAGGGGTTTGCAGACCAGGGCGTGAACTTAGCCAATGTCAATACGATTGCCCTTGGTTTCGGCGATAAGACCAATCCGCAAGCGGGCGGTTCAGGTACAATGTACATCGATGATATTAGGTTGTATCGGCCGGCTCCATAACCAGAAGCATCGAAAGCCATAAGTGGCAATTGATTGTTTGTAGTGAGTGTGAAAATTATTATTGGCCGTTTTGTTTGTAGTTGTCTGTTGAAGACAACGGGTGTTTTGGTGTGTGGCCAAAGCATAATTCCTAAATATTTTAATTTTTTTAAGGAGGACTATTATGTCTAAGAAATTGATTTATCTGGTTTCTTTTGTTTTGGTGCTGGGCTTGGTTCTAACGGGCGGGGCTAAGGGAGAGCTCGTCGGCTGGTGGAAGCTTGATGAGGGCTCCGGGACGACCGCCTATGACTCGTCCGGCAACGGGTTCGACGGCACTCTCACCGGTGACACAAAGTGGGTAGCTGGGAAATATGGCGCTGCCGTGGAGCTGGACGGTGACGGAGATTATGTAGAGATACCCCCAATCGGTATCAATTCGGTTACTGTGACAATGTCAGCATGGATAAAGCGAAATGGCTCTCAGTCTGATTATACAGGGATATTCTTCACCCGAAATATGCCAACAAACACCCTTGCTTGTGGTCTTATGATTTCGCCTGGGGGAACAAACATAGGTTACACTTGGAATGACAATAGTTCTGCTACATGGTCATGGGCTAGCGGCCTCGTTGTTCCGGATAATGAGTGGTGTTTTGTTGCTCTCGTAGTAGAGCCAACACAAGCGACCGTGTATGTCAATGAAGATTACGCAGTGAACTCAATTGACCATGTTGCACAAGAGTTTAGTGAGCCGCTGTGGCTCGGTCAGTGTACTTATTCCGCGAACAGATTCTTTGATGGCCAGATAGATGACGCCCGCGTGTACAACCGAGCGCTGACGGAGGGCGAGATTCTGGGTGCTATGGAAGGTGCTGAGGGATGGCCGTATGCCTTAGGCCCCGTTCCGGCTGATGGTGCCCTACATCCAGATACATGGGTGAACCTTAGCTGGTCACCTGGAGATTTTGCAGTCTCACACGATGTATACTTCGGCGACAATTTTGACGACGTGAACGATAGTATCGCAGATACGTTCCAGGGCAACCAGACCTCAACATTTTTAGTTGCCGGCTTTCCCGGATTTCCTTTTCCGGAAGGTCTCGTTCCGGGTACGACTTACTACTGGCGAATCGATGAGGTCAACGAAGCCGAGCCGAATAGTCCATGGACAGGCAAAGTCTGGAGCTTTACCATGCCACCCAAGACCGCCTATTTACCCGAACCGGCGGATGGCACTGAGCTTGTTGACCTGGATGTGAGGCTTAGCTGGACGCCAGGCTTCGGTTCGA
>JBDRTM010000269.1:0-9896 GCA_043824065.1 Planctomycetota bacterium
GAATCCAACTTTAGCTCACTTTAGGCACTTTAGCTCACTCTTCACTAACTTGCACCTCTACATCTGTCGAGAACACTCTACAAATCAGCTACTTTTTATGCAAAACAAACCCAATTTCCGAAAGGCCAAAATGAACGTAAACTCATATAATACAACGGATTATGAAAATAAACGCAATTGGACACTTGGTCAAAACAAACCCAATTCAAACCCAATCTCGAAACAACTCCAGGGGGGCCCCCATGGCGGTCTTATCACAGAGAAAGACCTTGGCGACTTCGCGCTGCCAGTGGAGCGTGGGCCTTTGAGAATTGGGTATCGAGACTATCAGGTACTTAGCGTTACTCCTCCGGGCGGCGGTTTGCAGGTGCTCTTAGGGCTAAAAATTCTTGAGCAATTTACCATTACCAGCGGAAGAATCGGTAAGGGTCGTCCCACTCTTCCGGCACATCTATGTAGAAGCCTTCCATCCACCGCTTTTCTGCCTTGGACGTGTCCACAGCCCCGTGGAAACGCTCCAGAAGAGGCGTTGACCCCGTCGCTCCCATGTTGGCCAACAGACGATTGACGAGGTAACTCGTACGGCGGAACGTTCTCTTGACGTTTTGTGGTTCCTTGCTGCTGAACTGCCATGGCGCGAGCTGGCAGAAGATGACGTTCAAGTTCTCCGCCCTGGCCAGGACGCCATCGCCGATGATCGTAACTCCTGATGAGACAAGTGGCAGTTTGCGTGGCTCACGGCTGTGCACATCCGCCGGCCCGACTCCCGCCAGCAGGGAGTTGAAGGCGAACGGTTCAAAATAAGCCGCGATGTGTTCATCCTCCTTCATGCGGATCTTCAGGGGCAGAAACGCATTCACTTCCTGCTCGTTGAGAACGACCGCCGTCAAGGCGTCCGTGTTTGCTGAGTGACAGATCACTCCGGGCCCATAGTATCTTCTCAGAGGGCGGTTCTGCAGAAGGCCAGGAGGGTCTGAAGGACAGCGGCATGTTTCTCGTGGATGGGCATGAACTCGGCGCGGGAGAGTTCAATCTGTGCCCAGGGGCGTTCGGCGGCGTGGGCGCGGACGATGTGGCCTCCGCCAAAGGGCGTGTTGATCGTAACGTTGTCGCTGCCAAAGGTCTGGGCGAAGCAGCGGACGAGTTGTTCGAAAAGCGGTTGGGTGCAGGTGTTGTGGGCATTGCCGAGGCAGACATGCGGGCGCCTGGCCCCAGAGTCCGGTGCGGTAGGCGGGCCGAAGGCGGCCATAGTGTGGCAGTCGAGGCCCATCTTTACGCCGGCGCATAGTTCGGCCAGACGGCGATGGTAGGGGCGGTAGTATTTTTCAAGCAGGGTCTCGACGATGGCTTTTGAGAGCGGTTGGTGGTAGATCGGGACGTTCCAAGAGGTGTTGGTTTTGACGACGCCATCTGCGGTACGGTCGGATTCGTCGCGGTTGAGGTCCACAATCGCGCGGGCGATATCGGTAGTGATGAAAGCAGCCGCTTCTGATTGCAGGGCATAGATTTCGGCGGCGCCCTCATCGCTATCCTCGCGAATTTGCTCAGGTGTTAAGAGGCAGAGATCACGCACCTCCGGTGGAATTACTATTCCTTCGTGTGGAACAGAGACGAGCATGGGCAGGGTCATAGTTACGGTCCTCCCGAGGCGCCGTCGCGACGTGGGTCGGCGACGCCGAGGAATTCATCGCCTTCGCGCTGGACTAATTGAACGCTACCCAGATAGAAGGAATACGGATCGCGCTCGTCGATTTCGAAGCCATAGCGTTTGAGGGTGTCGGGGATATCGCTGCGCATGCAGGAGGCTTCGAGGCTGACTTTGCCCTCGATAGAGCAGTGCATTCGGGGTGCGGCGACGGCGTCAAAGGGGGATTGCCGGGGCAGTCGCAGGAGGACCTGGAGGATGGAGGAGACGATACGTTCGCTGCCAGGTGAACCGATGGCGAGCCAGGGCTGTTTGCCGCGAAAGATGATGGTGGGGGCGATGCTGGCCCAGGGGGCGGCGTTGGGACGGAGGTAATAAGGGTGTCGGATATTTTCAGTATCGAACGCCATCATATAATTGTTGTAGAGAAAGCCGAGTTCGGGGGTGGCCACACAGGCGCCATACACTCGTTCGATGGACTGGGTCAGAGCGACGACGTTGCCGAAACGGTCCATGACGGATAGATGCGTGGTGTCGCCGTGGGTGCGGATTTGTTTGCGTATCGTTTTGGATACTCTTTGGGCATAATCGACGCTTAGCATCCGTTTACGCGAGACCTGGGCGTAGAAATTGGGATCGAAGGGCCTGTCGCTGCGATCTCGAAAGGCCTGTTGGATGACATGGGCGAGACAGATGGCACCACGGGGCGTATCGGAATTGCGGTATTTGGCCGGCACGTGTGAAATGATGTTGAGCATTTCGATCAGGGTACGTCCGGCACCGGGAGGCGGGAAGGTAAAGACGCGGCTTCCTTCAAAATGACAGGCGAGCGGTCGTCGTTCAATGGGTCGAGGGATCTGGGCAAGGTCTTCACGGCGAATGAGGCCCTCGTTGCGTATCATGTCCCGGTGAATCAATTCCGCGGTCTTACCATTATAGAAATCGGAAGTTCCTTTTTCAGCGAGTCTCTTTAGGGTTTCGGCGAGGATGGGCTGTCGGAACCTCTCGCCTACTTTATAGGTTCGCTGCGCGTCTTTGAGAAAGAGAGTTGCGGCCGTGCCGGTGCGGAGATATTTTCGTTCGCGACGGCTAAGTCGGCGTTGCAATTCGGTGACCAGATATCCCTTCTCCGCGAGTCGGATGGCCGGCGCAAGTACCTGCTCCGACGGCAGAGTACCGTATTTATGGCGTGCATAATTCAAAACGGCGGGCGTACTAGGTACGGTCGTAGCCCGATATCCGCGTATTC
Organism: Planctomycetota bacterium; assembly: GCA_043824065.1. Lineage (GTDB taxonomy): Bacteria > Planctomycetota > Phycisphaerae > Sedimentisphaerales > Anaerobacaceae > NIOZ-UU13. Next base: position 2,895 of record JBDRTM010000269.1, read on the forward strand.
GGTCGTCTCCGGTGAGAGCGGCCAATGAAGTGAGGTTAGGGGCGCGGCTGGAGCCGTCAAGGGCGAAGGTTCGCCCGGTTTTCGCCAAGTGAATGAGCATCATGGTTTGTCCGCCGAGTCCGGAGGCGGCGGGTTCACATACCCCTAAGGCATAGGCAGCGGCGACGGCGGCATCGATGGCATTGCCGCCGGCCTTGAGCATTTCAACACCGGCATCGGTGGCGAGATAATGCTGGGCGGCAACCATGCCGTTTCGGGAGACGGCGAAGCGCTGGGGTTTGCGTAATTTAGGCAGAGACAGATCGAGCGTTTCGGTATCGACGGTTTTAGTGGGAGGTTTTTCCATAAGCAGGGAGTCCTCTTAATTCCTGGACGAGGAATTCGGCCAGTAACAAGGTACGCTGGAGGATACTGATACGTTGGACCGCTTCCTGGGGGGTATAAAGCTGCCTGGCGACTGGTCCGAGTCCGCAGACGACAGTTGTAGAGGTTGGCACGAGGCCGGCGACGGTAGGCCAGAGGGAGGATTCCTGTTTGAGCGGGATTTCCCACTGCTGGGCGACTTGGGAGAGGGTTTTCGCCAGCTTTCGGTTTTTGGGACGGGCTTTCATAGGCGGTCGATCCGAGATCATTTCCAGCGTCCAGCGGACAGAATCTTTACCGAGGATATCGCGCATCTGCCGTTCCAGGGAATTGGCCAGATTGCTTTGGCAATAGCTAAGCAGTAGGGTGACTTCGACGCGGTGGGGCAGCAGCATGGGAAAGGCATCGGTGTGAATATCCGAGGCAGCGACCGCAACGCGTTCTTTGCGGGAAGACAATTCCGCCAGATCATGCAGTTTTCGACAAAACCAGTACAGTGCATCGGGTTGTTTGAGTACCTTGCCGAGTCGGCGGGGTTCGGCCTCGACGAGCAGTCGGTATTTTCTTTGTCCCCGTCGTTGGGTAATGATCTTATTGTCGAGATTCCCGGGCCGCAGGATTAGGACCTGTTTGGCCTGGGCGGCCGCGTTCTTGATGATTTCGGCGCTGTACTTCCCGTCACGTCCTTCGTCGGTGTAATAGAGGACTCCGATGGGCAGGCCGTGCAGCTTTCGGATGTGGAGCAAGCCACGAAGCACAGACTCCAACATGACCAGCGGCGCCCGGCTCAGACCGATCCCTTCGCCGTAGAGCCATTCCGGATCACGCCGAAATTCTTGGGATGGGACTTTGCGACCAAGAGGAACGTCGAGATGACCAATGAAAAGGGTGCCGTTTTTGAATCCAGCTCGGGTCTGCCAAGTCCAGCAAACGCGTTCATCCGTATATTCCGGCACGGGTTGAAGGGCAATGCTTCTAAGGCTTTCTTGGAGTTTCTTGACGGCTTCGAGAAGTCCGACTGGATCAGAGGTACGGCTGTGAACACGGGTCCAGTCTTCGATACGCTTCTCGATCCGGTCGCGTCTCTCCGAGAGGAACGAAAGCATTAACTCGCCGGAGTCGGCGTTTTTCAGATTAATTCTGACTGGTTTGGGAGTGCCGAAATAGCGGGCGGTGGCTTCATCCACAAGCCTATTGATCACCGCAACAAAATCCAAATCTGCATGCTCGGCGCCGATGAGGTAGGAACCGTGCTCGCCGAGGCTGGGCAGGCTGTTGACTTCGAGGATGTAGAGATTGCCGTTTTTATCCATGCGCATATCGACGCGGGCGCAGTCACAGCAGCCAAGGGCCTGGAAGGCGCCACGGGCGATATGCACGGCTTTAGCACCAAGTTCCTCGCTGAGGGGCGCCGGGCATTCAAATTCGATTTGGCGGCCGGAACGATGGGTTTTATCTTCATAGGTATAGACGGCAGGCCCGTCGGTGGGGAATTTCAACTCTACGGGAGGGAAGGCTTCGGGCGGATTGTTGCCAATGAGACCGACGTTGATCTCCCGACCTTCAATATATTGTTCGACAAGGACGGGCTGCCGATATTCGTCGAAGATGACCTTGGCGGCAGTGCAGAGTTCCTCTTCGTTCTGGACGATCTTAAGTCCGAAGGAGACGGCCTCATTTTTCGGCTTGACGATCATAGGATACGCCAGATCGGGCAGTTCGGAATCCCAGGAGCTAAGGACAGCGAAATCGGGGGTGGGCAATCCCTGTTGGCGAAAAATCATTTTGGCGACGACTTTATCCAATGCCAGGGTGTGTGCCTGAGGGCCGGACGCGACATAGGGTATGCCAACCATTTCGAGGATGCTAGGGATGTGGGTGTAGCGGGCTTGGCCCTGGATGCCGTAGGAAACGTTGAAGACCAAACCTGGACGTTCCCCTTTCAGGACGCGCGGCATAAATTCTTCAAGGCGGTCGATGAGGTCCTTGTCGCCTTCAATAGCCTTTACTCTGTGTTTATGGGATTTGAGGGCATCAGTGATGCAGCGGATAGTCTTGAGGCCGATGAGTTCGCGGTTCGGCATCCCGAAGAGGTTAATGACACCGCTAGAGGCTCGGTTGTAGATGACGGCTATTTTCATTGGCTGCGACTCCGGGATTAAGACCCGACTTCAGTATAGAGCGATGCGATAAACTAACTTATTTCTATCACGCCCAGCAGTTCTGCAAGGCAAACCTTGCCAGGCTGTTACGGTCAAGCTTGCAATTCTAACCTCTGTCGACACTATGGGCAATAGTCCCAGTAGAAAAAACCGACCACCCGGCCACATTTTCCACGAAGTATTGGGAAGAATCCGCCCTGATCCGTGAGATGCTGGCACTGCACGTCAAGCATCCGCAGCACGGCTATCATCGGATCGCCATCGACCCGAGCAAATTCTGGTAACGGCTCGGGCGGTAAAGGAGCCGCCACCCCAGTTTGCCACAAGGGGCAAGCCATCAACCGTGTATGTTTTGCCATATCCGATTGACCATTCTTCATCTTTGATCCCAATGGGTCTCATGATGCGTTCTCGCAATAAAGTCCGGATGTCGTAGTGTTTGGCGCCACTTAAACTGGAGGTGACGGCGTAAGAGAGCATAGCCATGCCGGGATTACTGTAGGCGTATTTTGTGCCGGGAGTGAAAATAATCGGCGCTTTGTCCCGTGACAAAGTGAAAGGGTCAGGGTCTTTTCGCCAAAAACCTCCCTTCCAGCCCGGCAGCTTCATATGGGGGATGTTATCCTGCTCGGCATCCTCGATGCCGGCCGAATGGGTGGCCAAGTGGCGGATGGCGATTTTGGATTTCAGCGGATGGTCTTTCCATTCGGGGATATGTTTCCAGGCCGGATCGTCCACGGAAAGTCTGCCATCATTTAGGGCGATCATCAACGACATACCGCCGACAAGGGCTTTGGCCAACGAGGCCGTATAGTGTTTTTTTTCTGGCCCGTGGTTGGGTGCATACCATTCATACACGATTCTGTCACGACGAATGACTAACAGCGCTTTGGTATTCCTAAGTGCCAAAGAATCCCGAAGGGTATCTAACCGTCGCCGAGATAATCCCTGGCTCTTGGGGGTTGCCTCTTGCCATTGAAACGAGGAGTTTGAGGAGTTTGCTGCTGACAAAGATAAAGACAAATAAAGGAGCAAAACCAGCGAGAGTAATTTTATTCTGGATAACATTTTCATTCGTCCTCCTAATATGCTCAGGCGTAGTGCAGTACGAAAAATTCGGGCCCGGGTGATCAGACGAACTTGGTTACGCCCGGTACGGCCACTTCCGCCTGGGGTGGTTCGGCGTCCCAGGTGTACCCTGACGGCGAAAGGTCCTCTTTGGAGTTAAGGACCTGCTCCCAAGTGAGACTACGGCCAGTGTATGCGCTCATCCGGCTCATGATCGCCATCAAGGTGCTCTTGGCCATGTAGTCGCCATTGTTGATAACCTTTCCGGCGCGCAATGCAGCAAGAAACGCATCTTGTTCGAGCTGATGGCTGTTGATCCGTCCCCGGCGTGCGGCCTGCCAGGGATTCTCGCCGGTAATCGTACCTGCCTGCAAGTCGGCGATCCCCTTGGTGCCCATCACATTGGCCTGCGATTCGCTGGTACAACCACGTTGGTGACGCGTGGTCGTGAATACGCGCACGCCCTGGGGATATTCAAACACCGAGCTGAAATGGTCATAGATATGGCCGTGGTCTGGGCTTGTGCGCGCTTGGCGCCCGCCCGTGCTGTAGCAGCGGACCGGGTGCTGATCTTTCATAATCCAAGCCATGCGGTCCAGTTGATGCACGAATTGCTCCACATTGAAGTCACCCGAGAGCCAGGTGAAGTAGTACCAGTTGCGCATCTGGTATTGCATGTCGGTCATACCGGGTTTGCGCGGACGGACCCAGACACCGCCACCGTAGCGGGCCGCGTGCAGGGTGACAATCTTACCGACCGCGCCGTCCTGGATACGTCGGACGATTTCCTGTAACACGGGTGAATACCGGCCATTGAGCCCCGATACGATGCACAAGTTTTTCTCTTTGGCCAACTCTGTGGTCTCGAGTACAGACCGCACTCCCGGTGCGTCCACGGCCACCGGCTTCTCAGCAAATACGTGCTTGCCGGCCTCAATGCAAGCCTTGAGGTGCATGGGGCGGAAATGGGGTGGCGTGGCCAGCAGCACCACATCTACGTCGGAGGCGATGACCCGCTGGTAGCCGTCGAATCCGGTGAATTGATGGTCGGAGTCCACGAGTACGCGATCCCTGATGTCCTCCTGCTGCTTCATGCTCCTGAGGCTCGTTTGCAGCCGATCATGAAAAGCATCACTCATGGCAACAAGTCTTGCGCCACGGTCGGCGTTTAGTACCTGTGTCGCTGCACCGGTGCCGCGTCCGCCGCAACCGACCAGACCCACACGGATTGCATCGCTGCCTGCCACATTTGCGCTGTGCGCAATGGACAATCCAGTGACAAGGCTGCCGGCTACTGCGGTCGTGGAACGCTTCAAAAACGCACGACGTGACGTTGAGATCGTTCCCTCCTGGGCACCTGCTGTGGTCGAGTTCTTCATATCTTACCTCCCTTTTAATTTAGGTTGTTTCGAGACGAACCGTTAGAATACGTATCAGTATAATCACAATCCAAGAAATCTATATTTAAAGAATTCGCTGGCATATTCCGGATGCTCCCTCAGATACACGTTTCCATTGCACCAGCGTTTCCACCGGTCGCCGGCCTCACCAGGGTATGGATCGAGCTGGGAGAAATAGGAGCTGGCAGGGTGGCAGAACCTGTCATCATAGTCTTGCCCATACATTTGTACCGCAAGCGCAAAGTTTTTGAGGTTTCCCTGACAGGCTGAGCTCTGGGCCTGGTTTCTCGCTTTCTTTAACGCAGGCATCAATATCCCCATTAGAACGGCAATGATGGCAATAACAACCAGAAGCTCTATAAGAGTGAATGCTCGTGATTTACTCATGGCTTTTATCCTGATAAGTTTGATTTCTTCATTCTATATTACTTTGGTACGCAATTCAACTGAAAATTATCAGTTTTATTTTGAGTAAGAGATTCCCGTAAGGGCAAAAGTGAACAAGTTCCACGTGTTAACAAGATCTAAAAAAAATGTGTAATCTTGCCCAATAATTTTCATTGACTGGAAAGTAGCTAATATGGTATAAATAAGGTTGGTCTTGTGCCCGCACAGTCGGGCCTGTCGCGACTTGGCTGCGCCACACGCTGTGACTCAATGCGTTAAGTCGCATCGCGGCGAGAGCGAGCCACGGCGGGCTTCCTTGAATTTTAGTCCTCCTGTGGGTGCAATCCTTATAATTTTACGAATAGAGGAGGAGCTATTATGCATCGTGCGGGGTATAGAGTTTCAGGTAAGGACTCTGTGCTTCGCAAGTGGAGGTTTTTACATTTCAACGAAAAGTTCATATGTTGAAGACAACAGGTTTTTTTGTGTGTGGCCAAATCATAATTCATAATTGTTTTATCTTTTCTAAGGAGGATTATTATGTCTAAGAAATTGATTTATCTGGTTTCTTTTGTGTTGGTGCTGAGCATAGCCGGCAATGTCTCAGCTGAACTGGTGGGGTACTGGAAGTTTGACGAGGGCTCCGGGACAATTGCTTATGACTCAAGCGGTAACGGCCTGGATGGCACCCTGAACGGTGACCCCCAGTGGGTTGCGGGCCAGCTGGGTGGAGCCCTGGATTTTGACGGCGATGACTCCGTTGAAATCCCTCACAGTCCACTTCTCTCAATCACCGATGAAATCACAATTTCGGCTTGGACCTATATGAGAGCAAACGCCAGCGGGGAATTGGCGATTGTCAGCAAAGGAGGATGGGCAGCAAACGACCTGCCTTATGAATTAACGGAAACTACCGGGGGCGTAATCTTTTGGCAGTTTTACGATGATGGGGGCAGAGACACATGCGCTCACCAGTCGCCGCCAGTGGAAGAGTGGCACCATATTGCCGCAACCTACGACGGGCAAATCTTCAAGTGTTACATCGATGGAGTACTGGCGGATGAGTGGGCGTATGCGGGAACGATGCCGGAAAACACAGCTTCAGTTACCATCGGACAAAGGAGCAGAGGCGGGACCTACTTCAACGGTATGATTGACGAAGTTGCTATCTACAATCGAGCTCTCAGTGAAGATGAGATCCCGCCGATCATGCTGGGCGTGGGCGACTTCGGGCAGGCTTCAAGCCCCAATCCTGCTAATGGTGCCCTACATGAGGATACATGGTTAAGCCTTAGCTGGCGGGCGGGAGATTTTGCAGTCTCGCACGATGTGTACTTCGGCGAGAATTTCGACGACGTGAACGACGGCGCCGAAGGCACATTTCAAGGCAACCAGATCCCGACGTTTTTTGTTGTTGGCTTTCCCGGATTTCCTTATCCAGATGGCCTTGTCCCTGGCACGACTTACTACTGGCGAATTGATGAGGTCAATGACACCGAGCCGAATAGTCCCTGGAAAGGCAATGTTTGGAGCTTTAGTGTCCCTCCAAAAACTGCATACAATCCCGACCCGGCTGATGCTGCCGAGCAGGTAGACCCGGATGCAGACCTTAGCTGGACGCC